>JAIERT010000333.1 GCA_019746735.1 Burkholderiaceae bacterium
TCCACTACGACCGCAGCTACGTCACGGGCGTCGAGGGCTACCCCGGCCTCATCGTGCACGGCCCGCTGATCGCCACCCTGCTCATGGACCTGCTACGCCGCAATTTGCCTGACGCAGTGGTGAAACGCTTCAGCTTCAAGGCCGTGCGTCCCACCTTCGACATCCATCCCTTCACAGTCTGCGGCAAGCGCGAGGGCCACACCGTCACGCTCTGGGGCCGCGACCACGAGGGCTGGCTCACCATGCAGGCCACGGCTGAACTTGCCTGAAGACAACGACAGAACACGATGCAAACCAACGACCAGTACCAGGACATCCGCGACGCCGTGCGCGCCCTCTGCGCCCAGTTCCCCGACGAATACCACCGCAAGATCGACGAGCAGCGCGGCTACCCGGAAGAATTCGTCGACGCTCTCACGAAAGCCGGCTGGATGGCCGCGCTCATTCCGCAGGAATACGGCGGCTCGGGTCTGTCCATGGCCGAGGCCTCGGTCATCATGGAGGAGATCAACCGCTCGGGCGGCAACTCCGGCGCCTGCCATGGCCAGATGCATGTGATGAACGCCATCGTGCGCAGTGGTTCTGCCGAGCAGAAAAAGAAGTTCCTGCCCCGGATCGCCACCGGCGAGCTGCGCATCCAGTCCATGGGCGTGACCGAGCCCACCACGGGCAGTGACACCACCAAGCTCAAGACCACGGCCGTGCGCAAGGACGGCCGCTGGGTGATCAACGGCCAGAAGGTCTGGATCTCACGCATCCAGCACAGCGATCTCATGATCCTGCTGGCGCGCACCACGCCGGCCGATCAGGTCAAGAAGCGCTCCGAAGGCCTGTCCTGTTTCCTGGTCGATCTGCACCAGGCCGTGGGCCAGGGCCTCACCGTGCGGCCCATCCTCAACATGGTCAACCACGAGACCAACGAACTCTTCTTCGACAACCTCGAGATCCCCGAGGATGCGCTGCTGGGTGAAGAGGGCAAGGGCTTCAAGACCCTGCTCGACGGCCTGAACGCCGAGCGCACCCTGATCGCGGCCGAATGCATCGGTGACGGCTACTGGTTCATCGACCGCGCGCGCAAGTACGCCGGTGAACGTGTGGTCTTCGGCCGCCCCATCGGCCAGAACCAGGGCGTGCAGTTCCCCATCGCGGAAGCGTTCATCGAACTCGAGGCCGCCAACCTCATGCGCTGGAAGGCCTGCGAAAAGATCGACGCCCACCAGAACGCCGGGGCCGAGGCCAATATGGCCAAGTACCTCGCGGCCAAGGCCAGCTGGGAGGCGGCCAACGTCTGCCTGCAGACCCACGGCGGCTTCGGCTTTGCCTGCGAGTACGACATCGAACGCAAGTTCCGCGAGACGCGCCTCTACCAGGTGGCCCCGATCTCCACCAACATGATCTTCTCCTATGTGGCCGAGCACGTCCTCGGCCTGCCCCGGAGCTTCTGATGAAACCGCTCGAAGGCATCACCGTCGTCACGCTCGAGCACGCCATCGCCGCGCCCTTCTGCTCGCGCCAGCTGGCCGACCAGGGCGCACGCGTCATCAAGGTCGAGCGGCCCGAGGTGGGCGACTTTGCGCGCGGCTATGACAGTCGCGTCAAGGGCCTGTCCTCACACTTCACCTGGACCAACCGCTCCAAGGAAAGCCTGGCGCTCGATCTCAAGCACGCCAAGGCCGGCGAGATCATGGACAAGCTGCTTGCCCAGGCCGATGTGCTGGTGCAGAACCTGGCCCCCGGCGCCGCCGCGCGCATGGGCCTGTCTTTCGAGGCTTTGCATGCGAAGTACCCGCGGCTCATCGTCTGCGACATCTCGGGTTACGGCGACAGCGGCCCCTACCGCGACAAGAAGGCCTACGACCTGCTGATCCAGAGCGAGTCCGGTTTTCTCTCCATCACCGGCACGCCGGAGGAGCCGTCCAAGGCCGGCTGCTCCATTGCCGACATCGCCGCCGGCATGTACGCCTACAGCAACATCCTCACCGCGCTGATTGAGCGCGGACGTACCGGCAAAGGCCGGCGCATCGACGTCTCCATGCTCGAAAGCATGGCCGAGTGGATGAGCTTCCCCCTGTACTACGCTTACGAGGGCGCCGCGCCGCCGCCACGCGCGGGCGCCTCGCACGCCACCATCTACCCCTACGGCCCCTTCCTCGCCGGTGACGGCAAGAGCGTGATGCTGGGCCTGCAGAACGAGCGCGAGTGGGCCGTGTTCTGCGACAAGGTGCTGCTGCAGCCCGCGCTGGCCACCGACCCCCGCTATGACGCCAACGCCAAGCGCTCGGCCGCGCGCGCCGAAGTGAGGGCGCTGATCGAGGCGGCCTTCGGCCGGCTCGATGCGGCCGAGGTGATCGAGCGGCTCGAAGCGGCCGGCATCGCCAACGCCCAGGTCAACACCATGGCCGACCTCTGGTCGCATCCCCAGCTGGCGGCGCGCAAGCGCTGGGTGCAGGTGGAGACACCCGCAGGTCTCGTGCCGGCTCTGCTGCCGCCGGGTGCGCCCGACGCCGCCGACGTGCGCATGGACGCCATTCCCGCCGTGGGCCAGCACAGCGAGTGCATCCTGCGTGAGCTGGGCTTCAACGCCGCGGACATCGAACAACTGAAGCATGACAAGGCCATCTGACACCATGAGCACGCCGTCCTCCCAGGCGCTGGCCGAATTCGCCGCCACGCTGCGCTTCGAATCCATCCCCGAACCCGTCATCCGCCGCACCGAAGACCTGCTGCTCGACTGGTTCGGCTCCTGCCTCGCGGGCAAGAACGCGCGCGCCGTCGAAATCCTGGCCGCCTTCGCCGAAAGCATGGGACCGGTCGATGGTCCGAGCGAGATCCTGATCCACCGCCGCACCAGCAGCCCCCTGCTGGCCGCCATGGCCAATGCCGCGGCCTCGCACGTGGCCGAGCAGGACGATGTGCACAACGGCTCGGTCTTCCACCCGGCCACCGTGGTGTTCCCGCCCGCGCTCGCGGTGGCGCAAGCCCTGGGCCGCAGCGGCCAGGAGCTGCTCACGGCCTGCGTCGCGGGCTACGAGGTCGGCATCCGCGTGGGCGAATTCCTCGGCCGCTCGCACTACAAGGTCTTCCACACCACGGGCACGGCCGGCACCCTGGCCGCCGCCGCGGCTGTGGGCCATCTGCTGCGGCTCACGCCCGAGCAGATGCTGCACGCCTTCGGCTCGGCCGGCACGCAGTCCGCGGGCCTCTGGGAGTTCCTGCGCGACGCGGCGGATTCCAAGCAGCTGCACACCGCGCACGCGGCCGGTGCGGGCCTGACCGCGGCCTATCTGGCGCAGCAGGGCTTTACCGGCGCGCGCCGCATCCTCGAAGGCCCGCAGGGCCTGGCGGCGGGCATGTCCAGCGACGCGGATGAAAAGAAGCTCACCGCAGGCCTGGGCACACGCTGGGCCACGGCCGAGACCTCGTTCAAGTTCCACGCCTCCTGCCGCCATACGCATCCGGCGGCCGACGCGCTGCAGCAGGTGCTGCAGCAGCACGGACTCCAGGCGTCCGATGTGAAGCGCGTCACGGCCCTCGTGCACCAGGGCGCCATCGACGTGCTGGGCCCCGTGACCGACCCGCAGACCGTGCACCAGAGCAAGTTCAGCATGGGCACGGTGCTCGGCCTCGTGGCCGTGCTGGGCCGCGCGGGCCTGACGGAATTCGACGCCAGCTTCAAGTCTGGCGAGGTGACGGCCTTCCATGACAAGGTCGTGATGGCGCTCGACCCCGAGGTCGACCGCGCCTACCCCGCGCGCTGGATCGGCAAGGTGCTTGTGGAAACTACGGATGGCCGCGTGCTGCACGGCCGCGTGGACGAGCCCAAGGGCGATCCGGGCAACACGCTGACACGCGCCGAAATCGAAGACAAGGCCCTGCGCCTGGCGCTCTACCACGGCGGTGCGGGCGAGGCCGAGATGCGCGCGGCCATGCAGCGCCTGTGGGGCATTGCGCGCCATACACAGGTGGGCCGTCTGCTGCCTTGAGGGCCCGGCATATCCCCAGAGTGTGTGGACCTTAGGGATGACCCGGCTTGTGGGCAGGGCCCACGTGAACGACGATAGCGGCAAAGAGAAAAATCCAGGGAGACTCCCTCCATCCATATTCACAAGAGGACGACAAACCATGAACCTGAACCGCAGACTCTTCACCGCCGCCGCCGTGGCCTCCACCCTGGCCCTGGGCAGCAGCGCCGCCCTGGCCCAGGCCTACCCGGCCAAGCCCATTTCCCTGGTCGTGCCTTTCGCGGCCGGCGGTCCCACGGACATCGTGGCGCGCACCCTGGCCGCCACCATGACCAAGTCCCTGGGCCAGAGCGTGGTGGTCGAGAACAAGACGGGCGCGGGCGGCACCATCGCCGCCGGCTATGTGATGAAGGCCCCGGCCGACGGCTACACCTTCCTGATCCACCACAACGGCATGGCCACCGCACCTGCGCTGTACCGCAAGCTGGCCTACAACCCCGTGAGCGATTTCGAGCACGTGGGCAACGTCGTCGACGTGCCCATGACCATGCTCGGCCGCAAGGACATGCCGGCCGGCAACATGGCCGAGCTGGTCAGCTACGTCAAGGCCAATGCCGCCAAGATCAACCTGGCCAACGCCGGTCTGGGCGCGGTCTCGCACCTGTGTGGCACGCTGTTCCAGCAGGCCCTGGGCGTGACCGTCACCACCATTCCCTTCCAGGGCACCGGCCCTGCGCTCAATGCGCTGCTGGGCGGCCAGGTCGACCTGCTGTGCGACCAGACCACCAACACCGTGCCCCACATCAAGGCCGGCACCGTCAAGCTCTACGGCGTGACGACCAAGCAGCGCATCAAGGCCCTGCCCGACGCGCCCACCATGAACGAAGGCGGCGTGAAGGACTTCGAGGTCATCGTCTGGCACGGTGTCTACGCGCCCAAGGGCACGCCCGCGCCCGTGATCCAGAAAGTCGGTGACGCACTGCGCGAGGCGCTCAAGGACCCGGCCTTCATCCAGCGCATGGCCGAGCTCGGTGGCGAGATCCCGCCCGCTGCCCGCCAGACCTCCGATGGCCAGCGCGCCTGGCTGACCGCCGAAGTCGACAAGTGGGGCAAGGCCATCCGTGCCGCCGGCCAGTTCGCCGACTGAGCGTCGCCTGCTCCCCTGAAAACGCCGGGCTCGCCCGGCGTTTTTCATGGCGCCCGCATCCTTGACAGTCCCCGGCCTTTTCGCCAGCATCGTCCACTCTCCCTCCGGACTGAACATGACCCAACTCGTCGTACGCCGCCTGCTCGTGGACATGGAAGCGCCCCTGGCGCGCCACTGGTGCGATGGCGATGCCTTCCGCACCGCGCTGTTCAACGCGCTCTCCATGAGCTTTCCCGTCGGCGAGCAGTTCTTCATCGACTCGGTGCGCGCAGGCCACCAGGCCCTACCGCCCGAGGCACAGGCGCGCTTCCGCGCCGAGGTGCAGGGCTTCGTCGGCCAGGAGGCCACGCACCGCCGCCTGCACGCGCTCTACAACCAGCACCTGGACCGCCAGGGCCTGGACAACCGCTGGGGACCACGCGCCGCGCAGCGCCTGCAGCAGCTGCAGGGCCTGGACCCGCGGCATGCGCTGGCCATCACCGCGGCCAACGAGCACTTCACCGCCATCTTTGCCGACTGGCTGCTGCGCCACGCGCAGGTGCTGGGCCGTCAGGACGCGCGCCTGGCCACGCTCTGGCTCTGGCACAGCGCCGAGGAGTCCGAGCACCGCTGCACGGCCTTCGACCTCTACC
>JAIERT010000193.1 GCA_019746735.1 Burkholderiaceae bacterium
CGAAGGCCTTCTCGATGAAGCCGATGGCCACCATGTTCTGCGCCGCAGCGGTTTTGACGCCCACGTTCCAGATGGACGCCGCCTGCGCGGTGGCGATCATCAGCAGGCCGGCAAAACGCGAGCGCTTATCCACGCCGAAGGCCAGGATGATGCCCATGATGATGGGCACCAGGCAGGCCACGCGCGCCGTGGTCGAGGGCACGAGGAAGGACAGCACGATGCCCACCAGGATGGCGCCGATGAGCACGCGGTTGGTCCGCGCGCCCACCTTGGAGAGGATGAAGAGGGCGATGCGCTTGTCCAGCCCGGTGATGGTCATGGCCGCCGAGAGGAAGCAGGCCGCGGCCACCAGGGCCAGCGCCGTGTTGGCGAAGCCGCCCAGGGCCAGCGTGAGCGCGGGCCCGGTACCCAGCACGGCCTCGGGCTTGGCGGCATTGGGTGCCAGGCCCAGCAGGAAGGCCATGAGCGCGGTGATGAGCACGGCGCTGATGGCGTAGTCCACCGCCTCGGTGACCCAGAGGATGACGGAGAACAGAAGCAGGCCCAGCATGATCTGCCCGGCCACGGGCAGGCCGGCGGGCTGGGGCAGCAGCATGACGACGATGAGCCCGGCCACGGCGGCCAGCAGGCCGGCAAGGTGGACGGAATCCTTGGAGCTTTCCTGGGTGGCCATGGCGTCTCCTCCTGAGGAATGGTGTGCCGCCATGCTAGGCCGCAGGTCGCGGCGCGGTTTGATGTGGATCAAGGCCCGGTCCTGTGGCCGAGCCGTCCATCAGGCCAGGCCGGATTTCTCCAGGCCGTAGGCCTTGTCCATGGAGCCGGGCACGGCCGCAAAGCCGATGGCCAGACGGTTCCAGCCGTTGATGCCCACGATGGCAAAGCTCAGGGCCGACAGATCCTGTTCGTTGAACTCGTCGCGCGCGGCCTGGTAATCGGCCTCGCGGATGCCGCCCGCGGGCAGGCGCGTGAGCAGCTCGGTCCAGGCCAGGGCCGCGCGTTCACGCGCCGAGAACAGGGGCGACTCGTGCCAGATGGCCACGTGGTGCAGGCGCAGTTCACGCTCGCCATGGATGCGGGCTTCCTTGACGTGCATGTCCAAGCAGAAGGCGCAGCCGTTGAGCTGCGAGGCGCGCAGGGTCACGAGGTGTTGCAGGCCAGGCTCCAGGCCGCTTTTCTTGAGCGCGAGGCTGAAGTCCAGGTATTTCTTGAACAGTTCGGGGGCCTGTTTGGCGTAGTCGATGCGTTGGCTCATGGTGGGTACTCCGTGTGGATGTTGAGGAAATCGATGCTTCCACCCCTCAAGACGAAGTACCTCCTGCTTTTGTGACAGCCCAGGCCTCGGCCAGGCGTTGCAGCTTGTCCGGGTTGCGCTGAACATGGATGCGCGTGATGCGCTCACCGTCGGTCTCGAAATCCTGCGCGGATTCCAGCTGGCCGTCGACAAAGCGCAGCAGGCCCCAGCGCCCGTTCAGGTGCACGAGTTCCAGCTGCAGCTTCAGCTCGCCCTTGTGGCCGCGCAGCCAGGTGGCCAGGTAGAGCTGGGCGATGCGTGCACCGCCGGCCAGCACCTTGCCGAAGCTCGGGACCTTGCCGCCGCCGTCGCCGATCAGCTCCGCATCCTCGGCCAGCAGGGTCTGCAGGGCGGCGAAGTCACCGCGGCGGGCAGCGTCGGCAAAGCCGCTGAGCAATCGGTAGTGCGTGTCGGGCGAGACGGGCTGGCGCACCCGGTCTTCTTTGAGCTGGACCTTGGCGCGCGAGACGATCTGGCGGCAGGCCGCCTCGCTCTTGCCCAGGGCCTGGGCCACCTCGGCGTAGTCGGCGTCGAAGACCTCGCGCAGCAGGAAGGCCGCGCGGGCCTCGGGCGCCAGCCGTTCGAGCAGGGTCAGGAAGGCCATGGAGATGTCGTCGGCGCGTTCCAGCAGCTGTTCGGGGCTGGCGAGGCTGTCCTCGGGGGTGAGCTGGGGCTCGGGCAGCCAGAAGCCGGTGTAGTGCTCGCGCTGCACCTTGGCCACGCGCAGCCGGTCGATGGCCAAGCGCGTGGTCACGGTGACCAGCCAGGCCTCGGCATTGTCGAGCTCGCTCTGATCGGCCTCGTGCCAGCGTAGCCAGACGTCCTGCACCAGCTCCTCGGCCTCGGCCACGGTGCCGAGCATGCGGTAGGCGATGGCCTGCAGGCGCGGCCGCAGGGTGTTGAAGAAGCGGGTGCTGTCGTCCATACCGCCCCAGACGTTTGAGCCCCGCGGTTTGTGACAGGCCTGCTTCAGCGCCCCGGCCAGACCGGCTTGCGCTTGTCCTTGAAGGCGGCCTGGCCCTCCCTGGCGTCTTCCGTCAGCGTGAAGAGGGCAATCTGGCTTTCGGTGAAGGACATGCTTTCTTCAAAAGACATGGCCTCGATCTTCTTCATGGTGTAGAGGCCGCGGCGGATGGCAGCGGGGGACTTGTCGAGCAGGCGCTCGAGCAGCCAGTGCAGGCGCGCGTCGAGGTTCTCGTCCACGTAATTGACCAGGCCGAGTTCCAGCGCCTCGGCAGACGTCAGCGGCTCGCCCGTGAGGCAGAGCTCGGCCAGCTTGCGGCGCGGCACCAGGTGCTGCAGCACGCTGAGCACCTGGGCCGGGAACACGCCCACCTTCACTTCCGGCAGGCCAAAGACCGCGTGGGGCGCGGCCACCGCCAGGTCGCACATGGCCAAGAGCCCCATGCCGCCGGCCATGCAGGCGCCGTTGACGCGCGCAATCAGGGGTACGTTGCTGGCTTTGGCCGCGCGCAGCACCCGCGCCACATGGCCCTGGGGCTCGGAGTAGTCGGTGGTGAAGGCCTGGTCGGCCTGCAGGTCGGCGCCGGCGCAGAAGGCCTTGTCCCCCGCGCCGGTGATCACGATGGCGCGGATCTCGCGCTGGCTCTGCGCAGCATCGATGGCGCGCGCCATGGCGGCCAGCACCGCATGACTCACGGCGTTGCGACGTGTCTCGCGCGCGATGGTCAGCCAGAGCACGGCACCGCGTTGTTCGATGCGCAGCTCGTCGGTGGCGGGGGTCTCGTTCATGGGGCCTCCAGTCAGGGTCTGTTCTTGCGCTATTGTGGCGGTGAAATCGCCTTGCCCTTAGCATCAGGGCTCCAGCCGACAACCATCGAAGAAGCGCTGTCCATGGCCGCATCGGTTCCCCGCCTCATCCATCACGCCCTGCCCCAGGGGGCCGTGGCCGTGCTGCAAGGGCCGTGGACCGCGGCGCGTCTGGCCGAGCCTCTGGCCTGGGCCGCGCTCCAGCGCGAATTGCAGCGGGCCGTGGCGGCCTGGGACCTGCGCGGCGTGGATCGTCTGGACCATCTGGGCGCGCAGCTGCTCTGGAACCACTGGGGTCGGCGCTGGCCTGAACGCATCGAGCTCCTTCCCGCGCAGCGCGCCATGCTCGAGCGCGTGGCGCGCTACAGCTGCGCGCCACCGCGACCGCAAGGCCTGGGCCTGGCCGCGCTGTGGCTGGGCCTGGGACGCCGGGTGCTGCTGGTGCTGGAGCATCTGCAGGGGCTGCTGCGCCTGCTGGGTCAGCTGGCGCTGGATGTGCTGCAGCTGCTGCGCCATCCGCGCCAGGGGCCCTGGCGTGATCTTTCGGGGCATCTCTACCGTATCGGTGCCACGGCCCTGCCCATCACGGCGCTCGTGGGCTTCCTGATCGGCGTGGTGCTGGCCTATCTGGTGGCGCAGCTCGACCATCACGGCGCAGATCGGCGTGATGCGCGTGACCGAGGAGCTCGACGCCATGCGCGTGCTGGGCATCGCGCGCGGCTTTCGCCTGGTGCTGCCGCGCGTGCTGGCCCTGGCCCTGGCCATGCCCCTGCTCTCGGTCTGGACCACGCTGGCCGCCCTGGTGGGCGGCATGGTCGCGGCCGACTTCACGCTGGGCGTCTCGCCGGCCTATTTCATCGCGGCCCTGCCCGATGCGGTGCAGGCTTCCAACCTCACGCTGGCCACGGCCAAGTCGGTGGCCTTTGGCGTGCTGGTCGCGCTCATCGGCTGCCACTTCGGCCTGCGTGTGAAGCCCAACACGGACAGCCTGGGCCAGGGGACCACGGCCTCCGTCGTGGTGTCCATCACCGGGGTGATCCTGGTCGACGCCCTGTTTGCCGTGCTGTTCCGGGACGTGGGCATATGAGTGGACAGCCTGACACGGTGGTGGAGATCGAGAACCTGAGCAGCGGCTTTCGCGTGGCCGGGCGCACGAGCTATGTGCACCGCAACCTGGACCTGCGCATCGGGCAGGGTGAGCTCCTGTCCATCGTGGGTGGATCCGGCAGTGGCAAGACCACGCTCTTGCGCCAGATGCTGGGCCTGGAGCGGCCGCTGCGCGGGCGCGTGCAGGTGCTGGGCGCGCCCGCCTCCGAGCTGGCCGCACCGGGGGCGGCGAGCCGCGTGGGCATGCTGTTCCAGCACGGCGCCCTGTTCTCGGCCTTCAGCGTGCTGGAGAACATCGCCTTCCCCTTGCGCGAGCTGCGCACTTTGCCGATCGAGCTGGTGCGTGACGCGGCCCTGGTCAAGCTGCAGATGGTGGGGCTGGAGCCGGCGCAGGCGCACAAGATGCCGGCCGATCTTTCGGGCGGCATGGTCAAGCGCGTGGCCCTGGCGCGGGCCCTGGTCATGGACCCGCCTCTGCTGCTGCTCGACGAGCCCACGGCCGGCCTGGACCCGGACAGCGCCGACGCCTTCTGCGAGCTGCTGCGCGAGCTGCACCGCGAGCTCGGCCTCACGGTCGTGATGGTCACGCACGACCTCGATACCATCTTCGAACTCAGCACGCGCGTGACCGTGCTGGCCGAGAAGAAGGTGATCGTCAGCGGCGCGCCGCGCGAGGTCATGGTGCATCCGCACCCCTTCATCCGTGACTTCTTCCAGGGTGAGCGCGGGCGCCGTGCCCAGGCCCTGTTGCACGACCCCGCCCCGGGCGGGTAGAAAGGCGAGGATGGAAAACAAAGCCCATGCCCTGGCGGCCGGCGCCTTCGTGCTGCTGGTCTCGGCGCTGCTGATCGCGCTGGCGGTCTGGCTGACGCGCCAGGCCGGCGAGGTGCGGCATTACGAACTGGCCACCCGCAACGCGGTCACGGGCTTGCAGTCCCAGGCCGGCGTGCAGTACCGCGGCGTGCGCGTGGGCAAGGTCGCGAGCATCGGTTTCGACCCGGCCAGTCCGGGCCAGGTGCTGGTGCGTCTGGAGCTCGACGTCGACGCGCCCGTGACCCGCGCCACCTACGCCACCCTGGGCTACCAAGGCCTGACGGGCATCGCCTTCGTGCAGCTCGACGACGAGGGTCCCTCGCGCGAGCCGCTGGTGGCCGCGGCCGGCCAGCTGCCGCGCATTCCGATGCGCGCCGGTTTCATGGAACAGTGGTCGCGCCAGGGCGAGCGTGTGCTGGGCCAGCTCGAGCAGGCCACGCAGCGCGTGAACGAGCTGCTGGCACCCGAGAACCAGCGCGCGCTGCGGCAGAGCATCGAGGCTTTGGGCCAGGCGGCGGCGGCCGTGCCGCCCGCGATGCGCGAGGCGCAGCAGGCCTTTGTGGGCATGCGGGAGAGCGCAGCCACGGTGAGCGCCAGCGCCGAGCGCGTGCGCCTGTCGGCAGACGACTACGCGGCGCTCGCGCGTCGTCTGCAGCAGCCGGGCGGCACGCTGGACCAGTTGCAGCAGGGCGTGGCCGCGCTCGCGGGCACCGGCCAGGCCGTGCAGCAGGGCAGCCTGCCGCGCCTGCACCGCACCCTGGACGAGGCCGGCCGCGCCGCGCAGCGCC
>JAIERT010000108.1 GCA_019746735.1 Burkholderiaceae bacterium
GGTAGCTCGTTGGGCTCATAACCCAAAGGTCGGAGGTTCAAATCCTCCTCGCGCAACCAAATCAGAAAAGCCCTCTTACGAGGGCTTTTCCTTTTGTGGGCACTGTAACAATCAGTGTCCTGAACTCGTGAGACGGCCACAAGCCGGGTCTCACTTTCTCGAGGACTCAAGATGACGACACGTCGCCAATTCAGCCTGGCTGCGGCATCCCTGCTGGCCGCTCCCACCCTGCTCAAGGCACAGGGCAGCAACAAGATCATCCTCGGCCAGTCCGCCGCCTTCACGGGGCCGGCAGCCGAACTCGGCATCCAGTTCCAGCAGGGCGCCAAGCTCTGGTTCGAGCAGATCAACGCCCAGGGGGGCATCGGCGGCAAGACGCTGGAGATCCGCGCGCTGGACGACGGCTACGAGCCCGACCGCTGCGCGGCCAACACGCAGAAGCTGATCGCGGAAGACGTGCATGCACTCTTTGGCTACATCGGCACGCCCACCAGCCTTGCGGCACTGCCTTTGCTGACCAAGGCGCAGATCCCCTTCATCGCGCCCTTTACCGGTGCCATGGGGCTGCGCGAGCCCTTCAACAAGCAGGTCTTTCACCTGCGGGCCTCCTACAACGACGAGACGGCGTTGATCGTGCGTCAGCTCACCAACCTCGGCCTGAAGAAGATCGCGGTCTTCCACCAGAACGATGCTTACGGCAAGGCGGGCCTGGATGGCGTGACGCTGGCCCTGGACAAGCTGGGGCTCAAGCCCGTGGCCACGGCCACGGTGGAGCGCAATTCGGTGGACGTGGCGGCAGCCGTGCGCACCATCAATGCCGCTATGCCCGACGCCGTGGTGCAGATCAGCGCCTACAAGTCCTGCGCGGCCTATATCCGTGCGGCGCGTGCGGCGGGCTATGGCGGTACCTTCTACAACGTGTCTTTCGTGGGAACGCAGGCCCTGGCCGACGAGCTGGGCAAGGATGGCGCCGGTGTGGTGGTGTCCCAGGTCATGCCTTCGCCCTATTACCCGGCGCGTCCGATCGCGCGCGAGTTCGCCGACGCCGTGAAGAAGGCGGGCAATGTGCAGGCCAACTTCTCCAGCATGGAGGGCCACCTGGCCGCCAAGGTGGTGACCGAGGGTCTCAAGCGTGCGGGCAACCGCATCGGCAGCCGGGACGCCCTGATCCAGGGCATCGAATCCATCGGCAGCCAGAGCCTGGGCGGCTTCCAGGTCAACTTCACGGCCAGCAACCACGTGGCATCGAGCTTTGTCGAACTGTCAATGCTGACCGGCGACGGTCGCGTGCGCACCTGAGACTGAGGGTGTCAGCGGGGGATATCCCCGGCTGACAGAGGGGCGGGCGAAGGGCTAGACTCTCATCCATGAAGGTCATCGATTCCATCGTCGCCCAGTCTGCCGGCATCACGGCGATCCGGCGTGACATCCACGCCCATCCCGAACTCTGCTTTGAAGAGCACCGCACGGCCGAGCTCGTGGCACAACAGCTCACCGCCTGGGGCATCCCTGTGCACCGCGGCCTGGGGGGGACGGGGGTCGTGGGCGTCATCAAGAACGGCAGTGGCACACGTGCCATCGGGCTGCGTGCCGACATGGACGCCCTGCCGCTGCAGGAAAAGAACACTTTCGCCCACACGAGCCGGCACGACGGCAAGATGCACGCCTGCGGCCACGACGGCCACACGGCCATGCTGCTGGCCGCGGCCCAGCACCTGGCCAAGCATCGGCACTTCGACGGCACGGTCTACCTGATTTTCCAGCCGGCGGAAGAGGGCGGCGGCGGCGCCGACCGCATGATCAAGGATGGCCTCTTCGAGCGCTTCCCCATGGAGGCCGTGTTCGGCATGCACAACTGGCCAGGCATGGAGGCCGGCACGTTTGCGCTCAGCCCCGGGCCGGTCATGGCATCGAGCAACGAGTTCAAGATCACCATCCGCGGCAAGGGTGGCCATGCCGCCATGCCGCACAACGCCGTCGACCCGGTGCTCGTGGCCTGTCAGATGGTGCAGGCCTTCCAGACCATCATCAGCCGCAACATCAAGCCCATCGAGGCCGGTGTGATCTCGGTGACCATGATCCATTCGGGCGAGGCCACCAACGTCATCGCCGACAGCTGCGAGCTGCAGGGTACGGTGCGCACCTTCACGCTCGAAGTGCTGGACAAGATCGAGGCGCGCATGCGCGAAGTGGCCGAACACACCTGCGCGGCCTTCGGTGCGCGCTGTGATTTCGAGTTCGAGCGCAACTACCCGCCCACGATCAACTCGGAGCACGAGGTTGCGTTTGCGCGCCGCGTGATCGCCGGCATCGTGGGCGAGGACCGTGTGCTCAGGCAGGAGCCCACCATGGGCGCAGAAGACTTCGCCTACATGCTGCTGGCCAAGCCCGGTGCCTATGCCTTCATCGGCAATGGTGACGGCGTGCATCGCGAGATGGGCCACGGTGGCGGGCCCTGCACCCTGCACAACCCGAGCTACGACTTCAACGACGAGCTGATCCCGCTCGGGGCGACCTACTGGGTCCAGCTGGCCGAAGCCTGGCTGGCGCCCGGGCGCTGAGATCGTTCAGGCCCGATCGCAGAAGCCGCGGTGTGCGGCGATCTGCAGCAGCCCATCGAAAATCAGCGTGTCGCGCAGCTCGAAGGGCGTGGACAGGCTGGGGGCCATCTTCCAGCCGGCACCGCCCGCCATCACGCACCAGGGCTCGGCCCCGCAGTGGGCGCGCACATGCTCCACCATGCGTTCCATGGCGCCGGCGATGGCATAGGTGCCCCCGCTGGTCAGCGCGTCGCTGGTGTTGGTGGGGAAGGGGCGCACTTCACCGGTGGGGACGTGCAGACCGGCCGTGCCGGACTCCAGCGCGCGCAGCATGATGCCGTGCCCCGGCAGGATGTAACCGCCGAGAAACTTGCCGCTGGCATCGATGGCCTCCACCGTCACCGCCGTTCCCACCATGGAGACCACGATGGGACGCCGTGGCCCCAGGGCCTGCATGCGGTGCCAAGCGCCGATCATGGCGACCCAGCGGTCCGGCCCCAGGCGCGCGGGATGGTCGTAGCCGTTGCTCAGGCCGGCTTCCTCGCTGCTCGCAATGACCCACTGGGGCGAAATGTCCCAGTGTTCCATCTGCGCCTCCACACGGTGCTTGACGGCGTCGCTGGCCACCACGCAGCCCAGCATGCAGCGCGGTGCGGGCAGATGGGCCCAGGCCGTCTCGGCCAGGCGGTCGATGTTGTCGAGGAATTCGGCCCCCTGGGCCATGGCGCGTGCACCAGGGTGGGGTCCCTCGAACAGGGCCCATTTGAGGCGCGTATTGCCAACGTCGATGGCCAGAAAAGACATGGTGCAGAGTATCGGCTAGAAATCGCTCAACCCTGACGCCAGGGCAGGCCGTGGAAGCGCCAGCCGCCCTTGCGGCCGCGCTGCGCCTGTTCATCAGGATCACCCTCGAAGCCTTCGAGGATGTTGTAGGCCTCCAGGCCGAGCTCGGTGGCGCGCCGCGCAGCGGCGATCGAACGCACACCGCTGCGGCACAGCATCAGCGCCTTCTTGCCGGTCGGCACGGCAGTTTGCAGCGCTTGGTCGAAGGCGGGGTTGAGCTGCATGCCGGGCCACTGCTTCCAGGCCAAGCCGATCGCACCGGGCACGAAGCCGACCCACTCGCGCTCGGCATCGGTGCGCACGTCGATGAGCACGCCTTCGCCCGACTGCGTCCAGGCCCAGGCCAGCTGGGGCGTGATGTTGCCCGCGTAGCCTTCGGCAGGGCGCACGGCGGCCAGGGCGGCGCCATCGGCGTCGTGGCGCAGGCCCGATTGCAGATTGGCCGGCACGGCCTCGTCGATGCGGCGCGGCTTGGGCAGGTTCAGCTCGCCCATCAGCCGGATGAAATCCTCCAGCGAGCGGCCGGCCACGCGTAGATTGCTGCGCTTCTCGATGCCGATGGTGCTGCTGTGCCGGCCCTGGTAGTCGTGGCCGGGCCAGACCACCGTGTCCTCGGGCAGGGCGAAAAGCTTTTCCGTGATGCTGCGGTAGAGCGCAGCTGAATCACCGGACTGGAAATCGGTGCGACCACAGCCGTTGATGAGCAGGGTATCCCCGGTGAACACATGGTGTTGCCGAGCATGATCCCAGACATAGCTCATGCTGCCAGCCGTGTGGCCGGGGGTGTGCAGCGCCCGCAGCCGCTCGCGGCCGAAGGCGAGCTCGGCGCCATCGCCGAGCTGCAGCGTGGCGGTGCGGATACCGCAGGCCTCGGGTGCGGCGGTGCGTGCGCCGGTGTGCTCGGCCAGCAGGCCCGCGCTGGTGATGTGGTCGGCGTGGGCGTGCGTCTCGACGGCCAGCACGAGGCGCAAGCCGTAATCGCGCAGCACCGACAGGTCGCGATCGAGCTGCTCGTCCACCGGGTCGATGATCAACGCCTCACGGCTGTCTGCGTCGAAGAGCAGATAGGTGTAGGTGCTGGAGGCGGGGTCGAAGAGCTGGATCGGATTCATGCCGAAGTTGGAGAGCAGCGCGCTGAGCCCTCAAGGATACGCAAAAAGAACCGGCCGCGTCATCCTTGTGACGCGGCCGTCCTGTGGAGGGTACCAGAGGGTCAGACGATCTTGACGCTGAGATTGGGCAGGCCGTCGATATGCATCTCGATCACGTCGCCCTTGACCACGGGTCCGACGTTCTCAGGCGTCCCCGAATAGATGATGTCGCCAGCGAAGAGCTCGTTGGCTTCCGACAGCTTGCTGATCTGTTCGGCTACGCTCCAGATCATCTGCTTCAAATCGGCGTTCTGTTTGGTCTGGCCGTTCACCTTGAGCCAGATATTGCCCTGCGTGAAGTGTCCGACCTGGGCCAGGCGGTGCACGGCGCCAATGGGGGCGGAGCGGTCGAAGCTCTTGCCGATTTCCCAGGGCTTTTTCTGATCGCCCATGGCGCGTTGGAGGTCGCGCCGTGTCATGTCCAGGCCCAGGGTGTAGCCATAGACAAGATCCAGCGCCTTCTCCACCGGAATGTTGCGGCCGCCCTTGCCGAGACAAGCCACGAGCTCAGCTTCGTAGTGGTAGTTCTTGGTCAGCGAGGGATAGGGATGGTCAGCCACGGTGCCCGCGGCCACGTACTGGATGGCGTCGGTCGGCTTCTGGAAGAAAAAGGGGGGCTCACGGTCCGGGTTGGGGCCCATCTCGATGGCATGCGCACGATAGTTGCGGCCGATGCAATAAATGCGGCGCACGGGAAACATCTCATCGCTACCGACGATAGGGATGTAGGTGTCCCCCACATCGAAGGGCGTCTTGGGCTTGCTCTGGGCCACGCCAGGCAGCGCACAGCCCGCGAGTGCACCGGTGGTCACCAGCGCGGTGTTCCGAAAGAAATGACGGCGGTCCATGGTCTGTCTCCTCTTGTGTTTTGTCATGTGCAACGGCACGGACGGATTTCTAGCATGAGCTTGTGGGGCTATTGGCGATTGGTCCGCATTGGACGAAGGAAAGCGCCGGCGTGAAAACAGTTTCGCGTGCTGAGAGTGAAAAACTGGTGAAAACCCCTAGGAATGCGTATGCCCGCTCGGGCGCAGAATGCGTGCCCGATGGCAGACAAAAAACATGCGTCTGCCACGCTGTCTTGTCCACAACCGGAGACCACCGTGACCGATAACAAATCCCCGAACCGCCGCAGCCTGCTCAAGGGCGTTGCCGTTGCCGCTGGCGCCGTGTCCGCGCCGATGCTGGCCACCGCCCAGACCACGACCACCATGCGCCTGCAGAGCACCTGGCCCTCCAAGGACATCTTCCACGAGTACGCCCAGGACTTCGCCACCAAGGTGAACAA
>JAIERT010000100.1 GCA_019746735.1 Burkholderiaceae bacterium
GCCTGGACGAGCAGGGCAACATCACCGGCCTGCACATGCGCATCTCGGGCCAGTCCATCCTGGCCACGGTGGCGCCCCAGGCCATGCGCGACGGCAAGGACATGGTGGTCTACCAGGGCCTCAACGCCAGCGGGCCCGAGGCCTCGATCGGCTACAGCTTCCCCAACCTGCTGATCGAGCACGCGATGCGCAACCCGCATGTACCGGCTGGCTTCTGGCGCGGCGTGAACCTGAACCAGAACGCGATCTACCTCGAGTGCTTCCTGGACGAGATCGCGCACGCCACGCAGCAGGACCCGCTGGCGCTACGGCGCAAGCTCATGGGCAACCATCCCAAGCATCTGGCCGTGCTCGATGCCGTGGCCGCGCGCGTGGGCTGGGGCAGCCCTGCGCCCGCGGGCGTGTACCGCGGCCTGGCGCAGACCATGGGCTTCGGCAGCTATGTGGCGGCCTGCGCCGAGGTCTCGGTCAGCGCCGAAGGCAAGCTCAAGATCCACCGCATCGTGGCCGCCACCGACTGCGGCCACGCGGTCAACCCGCAGCAGATCGAGGCCCAGGTCGAGGGCTCCTTCGTCTACGGCCTGTCGGCCGCGCTGTTCGGCGAAATCACGGTCAAGGACGGGGCCGTGGAGCAGAAGAACTTCGACACCTATCCGGTGATGCGCCTGGCCGACATGCCCCCGGTGGAGACCATCGTCATGCCCTCGGGCGGCTTCTGGGGTGGTGTGGGCGAACCCACAATTGCGGTGGCTGCACCCGCGGTGCTCAACGCCATCTTTGCCGCCACGGGCAAGCGCATCCGCGAGCTGCCGCTCAAGAGCCAGGACCTCAAGCGCGCATGAAGACCCTGCTCGCCGCCGCCGCACTGGCCCTGCCCCTGGCGGGCGGGGCCGTGACGGTGGTGGGCGACGGCATCCCGGCTGCCCTCGAGGGCCAGGTGGGCGATGCGGCGCGCGGCCAGGCCATTGCGGCCAGCCGCAGCCAGGGCCTGTGCCTGCTGTGCCACAGCGGCCCCGTGCCCGAGGAGCGCTTCCAGGGCAATCTGGCGCCGGATCTCGCCGGGGCCGGTGCGCGCTGGAATGCCGCGCAACTGCGCCTGCGTCTCGTGAACCCGCAGCACTTCAACCCGGACAGCATCATGCCGGCCTACTACCGCAGCGAAGGTCTGGTGCGCGTGGGCGCACGCTGGCAGGCGCGTCCCATCCTCGACGCGCAGCAGATCGAGGACGTGATCGCCTGGCTGCTCACGCTCAGGGAATGAGCCCCATGCCATCGACCCGCCGCCGAATGCTGCAGACCGCCACCGGCCTCACCGGCTGGCTGCTGCTGCGTCCGGCACAGGCCAACACGCAGCTGCAGGACGCCGTACGCGCCTGGGCCGGTGGCACTCCCGTGCAGGGCGGGCGCGTGCAGATCGACATCGCCACCGTGGTCGACAACGGCAACACCGTGCCCCTGGGCGTGCAGGTGGACAGCCCCATGACGGCGTCCGACCACGTGGTGGCCATCGCCGTCTTCAACGAACGCAATCCGCAGGCCGATGTGCTGCGCTGCCAGCTGGGCCCGCGCGCCGGCAAGGCGCAGGTGAGCACGCGCATCCGCCTGGCCACCACGCAGAAGCTCACGGCCGTCGCTCGCATGAGCGATGGCAGCTGTTGGCAGCAGACGGTGGAGGTCATCGTGGCGCTCGCCGCCTGTCTGGAGGAACTGCAGTGAGCGCGCGCACCCTCATCAAGGCCCCGAAGACGGCGCGCCGCGGGGAGGTGATCGAGATCAGCGCCATCATCGGCCACCCCATGGAATCGGGCTTCCGCCCCGGGGCCGACGGTCAGCGTCTGCCGCGCAACATCATCACGCGCTTCAGCTGTCACTACGACGACGCGCTCGTCTTTGCGGCCGAGTTCTCGCCCGCGATCTCGGCCAACCCCTTGATCGCCTTCCACACCGTGGCCGTGGCCAGCGGCACGCTGCGCCTGAGCTGGGAGGGCGAGCAGGGTTTTCGTCACAGCGAGAGCGTGACGATCACGGTTGCATGAGGGTGCACCGCATGGCTTGGCTGGCCTTGCTGCTGGCCGGCACGCTGCAGGCACAGCTGGCGCCCGAACAACGCCGCTCCGATTTCGAAACCCTGGGGCCCGACCTGCAGGCCATGCAGCGCGACGATGCGCGCAACCCAGCCATGCTCTGGGTCCAGCAGGGTGCGCAGCTCTGGCAACGGCCGGCCGGCGCGCAGCAACGCGCCTGCGCCAGCTGTCATGGCGAGGTGCAGCGCCTGCGCGGCGTGGCAGCGCGCTACCCCGCCTTCGATGCGTCCAGCGGGGGCGCCCTCAACCTGGCCCAGCGCATCCAACGCTGCCGCACGCAGCAACAGCGGGCCGCCCCCTGGCCGTCCGAAAGCGAGGAGCTGCTCGCACTCGAAGCCCTGGTGGCCCTGCAGTCACGCGGCCTGCCGCTGAGCCCGCCCGCGGATCCACGGCTGCTGCCCGTGCGCGAACAGGGCCGTGCGCTCTATGTGCAGCGCCTGGGCCAGCTCAACCTCTCCTGCGCCCAATGCCATGACCAGCGCTGGGGCCAGCGCCTGGGCGGTACGCTGATTCCGCAAGCGCATCCGAACAGCTACCCGCAGTACCGCCTGGAGTGGCAGGGCCTGGGCTCGCTGCAACGCCGGCTGCGCAGCTGCCTGAGCGGCGTGCGGGCCCAGCCCTGGCCGCTGGGCGCGCCCGAGCTCGTGGCGCTGGAGCTCTACCTGGCCGAGCGGGCACGCGGGCTGAGCCTGGAATCCCCCGGGGTGCGTCCGTAAGCTTCGCGAATACGGGTATATATACGGCATGCGTTTGCCCTGGTTACGTCTGACCAGCCTCAAGACCCGGGTGGTCCTGGCGGTTGCCCTGCTCTTCATCGTCTTTGCCGGGCTGCTGACCTGGCTCGCCCTGCGGCACTTCGACCACAACTTCCGCCAGAACCTCTACCAGGAGCAGTTTCTGCTGGCCACCACCCTGGCCAAGGCCCTGGACGACAAGCTGCGCCAGAACCAGGAGCTGCTGCAGCTCACGGCCCGTGACGTCCCGACTGCCGCGCTGCGCGACGCGCGCGTGGCACAGGATTTCCTGGACCGCCAGGCCGCGCTGCGCGCCATCTACAGCAACGGCCTGATCCTGCTATCCGAAGACGGCCGGCTGATCGCCGAGTCGCCCTACCTCCTGGGCCGGCGAGGGCGCGACGTGAGCTACCTCGACGCCTACCAGGTGGTGTCAAGGACTCGTCAGCCTTACATCTCGCGCCCCTTTGCCTCGCCGCGCGCGCAGGGCCGGCCGGCCATCACCATCGCCATCCCGCTGTTCGACGGCCAAGGCAACATGGTGGGACGTCTGCACGGCAGCATCGAACTCGAGGGGCGCAACTTCCTCTCCGACCTCAACCACGTCAAGCTCGGGCGGACGGGCTACATCTCCCTCTTCACGCGCGAGCGCATCTTCATCACCAACCGCAACCCGCAACGCATCCTCCAGCCCATCGTGCAGCCCGGGCTCAACCCGCTAGTCGACCGTGCGGTGGCCGGCTTCGAAGGCAGCGGCACCACGGTCACCTCGCGCGGCGAGGAGGTGTTGAGCAGCTTCAAGCACCTGGGCACGGTGCCCTGGCTGCTCAGCGTGAACCTGCCCGTGGCCGAGGCCGAGGAGCCGCTGCGCGAGGCGCGCAACCTCCTGCTGACGGGCATCGCCGCGGGCACGCTGGTGGTGGTGGTACTCATCGGTCTGATCATGCGCCGCGCGCTGACACCGCTGGAGACCTTGACCCGACATGTGCGGTCGCTGCACGACCGGCCGGGCCCACAGCGCCAGCTGGCGCTGCAGCGCGACGACGAGATCGGCACCCTGGTGCAGGCCTTCAACGACATGGTCGGCCGGCTCGACCGCCAGCAGCAGACGCTGCGCGAGAGCGAGGCACGCTTTCGCAGCCTGGCCGAGCTCTCGACCGACTGGTTCTGGGAACAGGACGAAGCCTTCCGCTTCACCCAGGTCTCGCGCGGCATCTATGGGGCGGACATGGTGCCGCACATCGGACGCACGCGCTGGGACCAGCCCGTGGTCTCGCCCGACGAAGAGGGCTGGGAAGCCCACCGCGCGCTGCTGAACCGGCACGAACCCTTCCACGACTTCATCTACCAGGTGCGTGACAGCCAGGGCATGGTACGCACCCTGAGCATCAGCGGCACGCCCATCTTCGACGAGCAGGGCGTGTTCCGCGGCTACCGCGGCGTGGGCTCGGACATCACGGACCGCAAGGCCGCGGAGCAGCGCATCGAGTACCTGGCCTACCACGACGCGCTGACGGGTCTGCCCAACCGCCTGCTGGTGCAGGACCGCTTCGTGCAGGCCATGGCCCAGGCCGACCGCCACCAGACCCGCATCGCCCTGGTCTACCTGGACCTGGACAACTTCAAGACCATCAACGACACGCTGGGCCACGCCGCCGGCGACGAGCTGCTGCGCGAGGTGGCCCGCCGGCTGCGCGAAAGCGTGCGTGACAGCGACACCATCAGCCGCCAGGGCGGCGACGAGTTCCTGCTGATGCTGGGTGAACTGTCCGACACCGAGGTCGTCGCGGCCGTGGTGCTCAAGATCATGGACCGGCTGCAGGAACCGGTGCGCATCGGCACGCAGGAGCTGTCGGTCTCGGCCTCGATCGGTGTGGCCATCGGCCCCGAGGACGGCCGCGACTTCGAAACCCTGCGCAAGAAGGCCGACATGGCCATGTACCGCTCCAAGGAAGCGGGACGCAATGCCTACCACTTCTTCGACCCCACGATGGACGCCGAGGCCGGCGAACACCTGCTGATGCGCAACGGCCTGCGCCGGGCCCTGGAGCGTGACGAGTTCCTGCTGCACTATCAGCCCCAGTACGATCTGGCCAGCGGACAGCTGACCGGGGTCGAGGCACTGATCCGCTGGCAGCACCCGACGCTGGGACTGGTGCTGCCCGGGCGTTTCATCGGCGTGGCCGAGGACAGCGGGCTGATCGTCGCCATGGGCGACTGGGTGCTGCAGCAGGCCTGCCAGCAGGCCATGCGCTGGCAGCGCGCCGGCCTGCCGCCGCTGACGATGGCGGTCAACCTTTCGGCCATCCAGTTCAAGCGTGGCCAGGTGGAGCAGTCCGTGCGACGGGCATTGGAGGCCTCGGGCCTGCCACCGGGCCTGCTGGAGCTGGAGCTCACCGAGTCCATCCTGATCCAGAACGTGGAGAGCGTGCTCTCCAGCGTGCAAGCCCTCAAGCAGCTCGGCGTGAAACTGGCCATCGACGACTTCGGCACCGGCTACTCCAGCCTGGCCTATCTGAAGCAGCTCGATATCGACCTGCTCAAGATCGACCAGGGTTTTGTGCGCGACCTTGCCAGCGATCGGGACGACGCAGCCATCGTGCGCGCCATCATCCAGATGGCGCACAGCCTGGGCCTGCGCACGCTGGCCGAGGGGGTGGAAACCGAACAGATCCGCGACGAGCTGCGCGCCTTCGGCTGCGATGCGGCACAGGGCTACTTCTACTCGCGGCCGGTGCCCGCGCCGGACATCGAACGCCTGCTCGCGCAGACGCCACGCAGCCCGGGCCTGTTCGGCACGCCCTGAGACCCGTCAGGCCGGGCGGTCTCAGGCATCCCGGAACACGCTGACCGCCTGCACGAGCTCCTGGGCCTGCTGGCGCAGGCTGCTGGCGGCCGCGGCCATCTCTTCCACCAGGGCCGCGTTCTGCTGCGTGCTCTGGTCGATCTGCGTCACGGCCTCGCCCACCTGGGCCACGCCCTGGCTCTGCTCGCTGCTGGCGGCGCTGATCTCGCCCATGATGTCGGTCACG
>JAIERT010000228.1 GCA_019746735.1 Burkholderiaceae bacterium
GCGGCTCGCTGGGCATGCGGCTGATCAGGTAGATGTCCTTGGGCAGGAAGCTGGCCTGCAGCAGGCGCTCCAGCGCGGGCACGATGACGTCGATGTTGAGCGCCACGCCCAGGCCCAGCAGCAGGCCCGCGAAGGTGCCGATCACGCCCACCGTCGCGCCCTGCACCACGAAGACGCCCATGATGCTGGCCGGGCTCGCCCCCAGGGTGCGCAGGATGGCGATGTCGGCGCGTTTGTCGGTCACCGTCATCACCAGCGTGCTGACCAGGTTGAAGGCCGCCACGGCGACGATGAGCGTGAGGATGATGAACATCATGCGCTTTTCCAGCTGCACGGCGGCGAACCAGTTGCGGTTCTGGCGCGTCCAGTCGCGGATCAGCAGGTCGCCGCTGAGCGTGGCGGCCAGCTGCGAACCGACTTCGCGCGCCTGGTGCAGGTCCTGGAGCTTGAGGCGGACGCCCGTGGGTCCCTCCAGACGGAAGATGCGCGCCGCATCATCCACATGCAGCAGCACCAGGCCGGCGTCATATTCGTAGTGGCCGGAATCGAAGGTGCCCACCACCGTCATCTGCTTCATGCGTGGCACCACACCGGCCGGCGTCACCTGGCCGCTGGGCGCCACCAGCGTGACGCGGTCGCCTTGCTGCACGCCAAGCTGGCGAGCCAGATCGCGGCCCAGCACCACGCCGAACTCGCCGGAGACCAGCCGTTCCAGCGCCCCACCGCGCAGCGCCGCTGCGAGATCGGTCACCTGGCCCTCGAGCGCCGGGTCGATGCCGCGCACGATGGCGCCCTTCATGTCCTCGCCACGCGCCAGCAGGGCCTGGGTGCCGATGAAGGGCGCGGCGCCGATGACCTGCGGGTTGGCCCTGGCCTCGGCCAGGGTCTTACCCACATCCGGCAGCGCCTGGCCGTAGGGCGAGAAGATCTCGATGTGCGAGACCACGCTGAGCATGCGGTCGCGCACTTCCTTCTGGAAGCAGTTCGTAGGGGATTTGCATGGGGTCCTGTTCTTGCTCCCGGGATTATCAGTGAGGCGCGCGACAATACCGGCCATGCACGTTTTGATTCCCTATGCCCTGAGCGATGACGAGGCCGCGCGGACGGCTTTGCAGGACCCGCCCCTGCCCCGGTTGCGGGCCCTGCTGCAGGCCATGGGCTCGCAAACCCTGCTGCAGCTGCCGGAACACAGCCCGACCAGTGCCCACGAGCAGTTGCTGGCCGGCGCGCGCGGCCTGGACCCGCAGGCGCCGGCCTGGGCGGCCTTGCGCGCGCACGCGCTGCAGCTGCCAGGCGCCGGCAGCACCGGCTGGGGCTTTCTGACGCCAGCGCACTGGGAGATCGGCCAGGCCCGTGTGAGCCTGCGCGATCCGCAGGCACTGGACCTGCGCGAAGACGAGGCGCGCGCGCTGCTGGCGGCCATGCAGCCCTTTTTCAATGAAGACGGCCTCACCCTGCACTACGAGCAGCCCCTGCGCTGGCTGGTCAGCGGCGAACCGCTGAGCGGCGTGGTCGGCGCGGCCCCCGAGCGGGTGATCGGCCGCGACGTGGCGCCCTGGCTGCCAGCCTCGCCCCTGCTGCGCCGCCTGCAGAACGAGATGCAGATGCTGCTCTACACCCACGCGGTCAGCGAGGCACGGGCCGCGCGTGGAGCCCTGGCCGTCAATTCCTTCTGGCTCGGCGGCTGCGGCACGCTGGCGACGGTACCGGCGGCGACGCAAGACCTCACCGTGTTCGACACCCTGACGCAACCCGCCGTGCGCGGCGACTGGGCCGCCTGGGTCCGTGCCTGGCAGGCAGTGGATGCACAACTCGCGCCGCTGCAGACGGCACTCGATGCCGGGCAGGACGTGACGCTCACGCTCTGCAGCGAACTCGTGGCCCGCCGCTACACGCCGGCACCCCGCGGCGCCTGGCGACGCCTGCTGCAGCGTTTCAGGCCACAGCCCCTCTCTGACATACTCGTCGCCTCATGAAGATCGTCACCCGCGACATCCCGCCGCGCGCCGCCTGGGCGCTGGAACAGGCGGGCGTGCACCCCCTGCTCGCCCGGCTCTATGCCGCCCGCGGCGTGTCCAGCAAGGAGGAGCTCGACGACGGCCTGGCGCGCCTGCTGCCGCCCACCACGATGAAAGGCGCGCTGGAGGCCGCCGTGCTGCTGGCCGATGCCATCGCCCGGGACAGGAAGCTCTGCATCGTGGCCGATTACGACTGCGACGGCGCCACCGCCTGTGCCGTGGGCATCCGCGGCCTGCGCATGCTGGGCGCGAAACATGTGAGCTACCTCGTGCCCGACCGCGTGGTCGACGGCTACGGCCTGACGCCGCCGATTGCGCGCCGCGTCAAGGACAGCGGTGCCGACCTGCTGATCACCGTGGACAACGGCATCGCCAGCGTCGAAGGGGTGCGCACTGCCAATGAACTGGGTCTTCAGGTACTGGTGACCGACCACCACCTGCCCGGCCCGGCGCTGCCGGATGCCCAGGTGATCGTCAATCCCAACCAGCCGGGCTGCGGCTTCGAGAGCAAGGCCATCGCCGGTGTCGGTGTGATGTTCTATGTGCTGCTGGCCCTGCGCGCCGAGCTGCGCCAGCGCGGCGTGTTCACGGCCGAGACCCAGCCCAAGCTCGATGCCCTGTTGCCCATTGTGGCCCTGGGCACGGTGGCCGACGTGGTGAAGCTCGACCCCAACAACCGCCGCCTGGTCGCACAAGGCCTCAAGCGCGTGCGCGCCGGCGCCCTGCCACCGGGCATGTCCGCCCTCTTCGAAGTGGCTGCGCGCAAGGCGGCCGTGGCCACCACCTTCGACTTCGGTTTTGCCCTCGGCCCGCGCATCAACGCGGCCGGTCGCCTGGCCGACATGACCCTGGGCATCGAGCTGCTGCTGACCGACGATGCGGCGCGCGCCGCCGAGCTGGCCAGGACCCTGGACAGCATTAACCGCGAGCGCCGCGAGATCGAGGGGGAGATGCGTGAACAGGCGCTGGAGATCGTGGAGTCGCTCTACGACCCGGAAGACGAACCGCCGCCCGCGCTCTGCGTCTATGACCCGGACTTCCACGAGGGCGTGGTCGGCATCGTGGCCTCGCGCCTCAAGGACAAGCTGCACCGGCCGAGCTTCGTCTTCGCGGCCAGCCAGGCGCCGGGCAAGGAGCATGAGCTCAAGGGGTCAGGTCGCTCCATCCCGGGTTTTCACCTGCGCGACGCGCTGGACCTCGTGGCCAAGCGCCACCCTGGCGTGCTGCTGCGCTTTGGCGGCCACGCCATGGCGGCGGGCTGCACCATCGCCGAGGAGCACTTCGAGGTCTTCGAGCAGGGCCTGGCCGAGGTGGCGCAGGAATGGCTGGACGCGGCCACGCTGACGCGAAAGCTGGAGACCGACGGTGCCCTGCCCGTCGAGTACCGCCGCGCCGACATGGTGGACACGCTGCAGCGCGAGGTCTGGGGCCAGGGTTTTGCGCCGCCGACTTTCAGCGAGGAGGTGGAGGTGCTGTCCCAGCGCCTCGTGGGCGAGAAGCATCTGGCACTCAAGCTCAAGCACCAGGGGCAGCCCGTGGACGGCATCTGGTTCGGCCGGACCGAGCCGCTGCCCGCGCGTGTGCTGCTGGCCTTCCGGCTCGACGCCGACGAATGGCAGGGCACGCGGCGCGTGCGCTTCCTGGTCGAAGGCGCCGAGGCCTGAGCCCTCAGGCCGCTTCGACGCGGTTGCGCCCGGTGTCCTTGGCCTTGTAGAGTGCCTTGTCGGCGCGCGCCAGCAGGGCGTCGATCTCCGCCTCGTCGGGGCGGTTCGTTGCCACGCCAATGCTCACGGTGATGGACGGCAGGCCCTCGGCAGGTTCGGCCACACGGGCCAGGATGCGCTCGGCCACGGCCAGCGCCTCCTCCTGCGTGGTCTCGGGCAGCAGCAGCACGAACTCCTCGCCACCAAAACGGGCCAGCAGGTCCGGGCGGCGCAGCAGACCCGTGACGCGCTGCGCAAAGTCCAGCAGCACGCGGTCGCCCGTCTGGTGGCCGTGCGTGTCATTGACGGCCTTGAAGTGGTCGATGTCCATGAGCAGCAGGGCCATGCTGCGGCCATGGCGGCGACAGCGCGCCAGCTCCTGCGTGCAGGCGTCCATGAACACCCGACGCGTCAGGACATTGGTGAGCGGATCGTGCGAGGCGATGTGCTCGAACTCCGCGCGCAGGCGGTCGCCGGCCAGCAGGATCATGCCCATGCCCAGGGCCAGCAGCATCAGGGCGTTGGAGCCGACGTAGAGCGACTGCACGCGCGTGGGCGTGAGCAGCCCCTCTTCCGCCATCGGCATCCAGGCCGAGAAGAAGCGCAGCAGCAGCACGGCCACGTGCAGCAGCAGGGTGGTGACGGTGAAGCGCGTCGGAAAGGTGCGTGGCGCATGGCGCCAGATCAGCCAGGCCATGGACAGAAAGATGCCGGACCAGACCAGGCAGACCACGATCAGGCGCGCGTTGTAGTTCGGGTCGACGTGGCCGTACCAGTAGAGCACCGGGGCCAGCACCAGCAGCAGGGCCGCCCAGCGCCACCAGAACACCGGACGACCGAAGAAGCGCGCGATGCCGGCGTGATAGCTCACGATGCCCACCAGCAGGACCAGGTTGGCCAGCACGATGGTGATGAAATTTGGCCAGACGCCGCGCCCGGCGAACAGCAGGGTGGAGAGAAAGACCCAGGCGTGGGCGGCGGACCACAGGCCCAGACCCCGGATGCTGCGCGGGTAGCTCAGGCGCAGGAAGAACAGCATGAAGGCCAGCAGCAGGCCCATCAGACCGCTCATCAGCACCAGGGAGCGCAGATCGATGGTCGCCATGCCGCGGCTCAGCGCGAGAAGAGGGGGGGCACGCAGGGATACCGCATGGAGGTATTGTGCCAGCGGGTCGCGGGCCAGCAAGCCCCCGCGCGCCGGCCTAAAATGGTCCGCATGAGCGCCATCCTCAACGCCGACCTGCATTGCCACTCTGTGGTCTCCGACGGCACGCTCACGCCCGAGGAACTGGCGGCGCGCGCGCGCGCCAACGGTGTCGAGCTCTGGGCCCTGACCGACCACGACGAGATCGGCGGCCAGCAACGCGCGCTGGCCGCCGCCCGCGCCCAGGGCCTGCCCTACCTGACCGGCACCGAGATCTCCATCACCTTCGCCGGCCAGACCGTGCACATCGTGGGCCTGGGCTTCGACGCCGAGGACGAGCGCATGAAGGCCGGCCTGCGTGCCACGCGCGGGGGCCGGGGCGAACGCGCGCAGGAAATGGCGGCCAGCCTGGCGGCCGTGGGCATCCGCGGGGCCTACGAGGGCGCGCTCAAGTACGCGGGCAACCCCGAACTGATCTCGCGCACGCACTTCGCGCGCTGGCTGGTCGAGACCGGCGTCTGCCGCGAGACCAACGAGGTCTTCCGCAAATACCTGACCGAGGGCAAGCCCGGCTTTGTGCCGCACCGCTGGGCCACGCTGCGCGACGCCGTGGACTGGATCACCGCTTCTGGTGGCGTGGCCGTGATCGCCCACCCGGCGCGCTACAGCTTCAGCCCCACGGAGGAGTACGCGCTGTTCTCCGAGTTCAAGGCCCATGGCGGCCAGGCGGTGGAGGTCGTGACGGGCAGCCACACGGCCGCCGAGTACGTGAAGTACGCCGACATGGCGCGCGAGTTCGGCCTGGCCGCCTCGCGCGGCAGCGACTTCCACAGCCCCGACGAGTCGCACACCGACCTGGGCGCCCTGCCCTACCTGCCCGGTCAGCTCACCCCGGTGTGGGAGCTGCTGGCGGACCGCATCCACCGATGACCCCTTATCACCCCCTCAGCGGCATGCTGCTCGCGCTTGCCGCGCTGGCCTGTTTCGC
>JAIERT010000005.1 GCA_019746735.1 Burkholderiaceae bacterium
TTTTCCAGCCCCGGCGTGGGCATATTTTGCTGGCAAACTTGCGGCTATGCCCCGTCCGATCCAGGCCCTGATCCATACCGATGCCCTGCGCCACAACCTGACGCGCGCGCGTCAGTCCAGTCCGGATGCGCGGATCTGGGCCGTGGTCAAGGCCAATGCCTACGGGCACGGCATCGAGCGTGCCTACGAAGGCCTGCGCGGCGCCGACGGTTTTGCCCTGCTGGACCTGGCCGAGGCCGAGCGCCTGCGCGCGCTGGACTGGCGCGGCCCCATCCTGCTGCTCGAAGGCGTGTTCGAGCAGCGCGACCTGGAGTTGTGCTCACGCCTGGGTCTCTGGCACGTGGTGCACTGCGAGGAGCAGATCGACATGCTGGCCATGCACAAGACGCATATGCCGCACCGTGTCTTCCTCAAGATGAACAGCGGCATGAACCGCCTGGGTTTCCGGCCCGCACAGTACCGCTCGGCGTGGACTCGGCTCAACGTCCTGCCTCAGGTCGACGAGATCTCGCTCATGACCCACTTCAGCGATGCCGACGGCCCCGCTGGCGTCGCCGCGCAACTCGAAGCCTTCGATGCGGCCACGCGCGACCTGCCGGGCGAGCGTTCGCTGAGCAACAGCGCCGCCATCCTGCGCCACATGGGTCCGCAGGCGGCGGCAAGCTTGCGCTCGGACTGGGTCCGCCCTGGCATCCTGCTCTACGGCGCCTCGCCCGACCATCCCGAGCACGACGCCGCCCACTGGGGCCTGCAGCCCACCATGAGCCTGCGTTCCCGCGTCATCGGCGTGCAGCAATTGCAGGCGGGCGAAAGCGTGGGCTATGGCTCGATCTACACCGCACCTGCGCCGCAGCGCATCGGCATCGTGGCCTGCGGTTATGCCGACGGCTATCTGCGTGCCAGTGCGGGCAGCGCCGAGCGCGGCACCCCCGTGCTGGTCGACGGCGTGCGCACGCGTACCGTGGGCCGGGTCAGCATGGACCTGATCACCGTGGATCTCACGCCCGTGCCGCAGGCCGGCATGGGCTCGGAAGTCACGCTGTGGGGGCAGGCTTCCGGCGGTGCCACCTTGCCGATCGACGAGGTGGCCCAGGCCGGCGGCAGCGTGGGCTACGAGCTCATGTGCGCGCTGAGCGCCCGCGTGCCGGTGGAGGTGGCGGCATGAAGTACGTGCCCATCCCCATTGCCATGCTGCCGGTGGGCAAACCGCTGCCGGTCAACGTCTGGAACGCCGAGGGCGTGCTGCTGCTGCGCAAGGGCCAGCCCATCGTCTCCGAACAGCACCGCGACAAGCTCTACGCCCACAACGCCGCCACCACCGAGAGCGAGGCCCAGGCCTGGCAGCGCTCCTACGAGCGCATGGTGCACACCCTGCTCATGGAGGGCGTGGAGGTGGAGACCATTGCGCGCATGCCCATGCCCAGTGCGATCCGCGAGCGCGACTATCACACGGGCGAGCAGCTCAATGGCGGCTGGCTGGACCTGCAGGAGGTGCTGCGTGGCATCCTCTACCAGGGCGGTCTGGCGCTCAACCCGCTGGCGCGGCTGGCCGCGCTGGAGAACAAGGCGCGTGCCCTGCTCAAGGACGACCCGGACGACAGTCTCTTCTGCCTCTTCCAGGCGCTGGCCGACAGCTCGCTGGGCTACTGCGCCACGCATGCCCTGCTGTGCGCCTGCATCTGCGAGCTCGCAGCGCAGAAGCTGGGCCTGAACGACCAGCAGCGCCAGTCCATCATGAGCGCGGCGCTGACCATGAACATCGGCATGGCGCGCGAGCAGGACGTGCTGGCGCGCCAGAACCATGCACCCACGCCCGAACAGCGCGAGCTCATCAAGACGCATCCCGAGCTCAGCCTCAAGATCCTGGTCTGGCTGGGCATCGAGGACGTGGAGGAACTGGACCTGGTGCGCTGGCACCACGAGCCCGGCAGCCCCGAGGGCCTGCCGCACAACCTGCAGGCCCGCCGTCTGCTGAGCATGACCGACATCTTCGTCGCCAAGATGGCGGCGCGGCGCACGCGCGAGGCGCTTTCGCCGCTGGAGTCGGCCAAGTCCATCTACCTGCAGACCGAGAAGGACGTCACCGCCTCGGTCGGCGCGGCCCTGACCGCGGCCATCGGCTTCTACCCGCCGGGCACCTATGTGCGCATGGCCAGCGGCGAGACCGCCGTGGCCGTGCAGCGCGGTCTGCGCGCCAACACGCCCTGGGTCATTCCCATCATCGACCGCAACGGCATGCCCAGCTTCAACTACCACTGCCTGGACACCGGGGACCCGGCCCATGCCATCGCCGCGCCCATCCTGTTTCGCGGCGGCAAGGTGGCCATCAACCTCGAGCGTGTGCGGCGCGCGCGCGAGAAGATCCGGCGCTGAGGCGGCTCAGCCCACGCGCAGCAGCACGGCACCGGCGCAGACCAGCAGCGCCGAAGCCAGCTGAAGCCGGCCCAGGCCTTCCTTGAGCAGCAAGGCACCGATCAGCGCAGCGAAGACGATGGAGGTCTCGCGCAGCGCGGCCACGCTGGCGATGGGGGCGCGCGTCATGGCCCAGAGCACCAGGCTGTAGGCGCCCAGGGTGCCGGCCCCGCCCAGCAGCAGCACGCGCCAGGCGCCGGCCGCAGGCCGCAACGCCGAACGGCCCCGCCACCAGAGCAGGGCGGGCCCCATGAATGCCGCCGTGAGCGTGAAGAGCCAGGCCGTGTAGGCCAGCGCATGGCCGGCCAGGCGCACACCCTGGCCATCCACCAGGGTGTAGAGCGCGATCACGGCGGCATTGGCCAGCGCGGCCCCGGCCGCGCCCGGGTGCTGCAGGCCCTGGCGCCAGGCGCGCCCGGCCAGCACCAGCACGCCCGCGCAGATCAAGGCGATGCCCAGCGCCCCCAGCGGTGTCGGTGTCTCGTGCAGCCACAGTGCCGCCACTGCCGCCGTGAGCACGGGCGCCGTGCCGCGCATGAGCGGATAGGCCAGGCCCAGCTCCGCCCCCTGGTAGGCGCGTGCCACGAGTACGAAATAGAACACATGGATCAGGCCCGAGGCCAGCAGCCAGGGCCAGCTCGCCGGTGCGGGCAGGGGCAGCCACACCAGCAGCGGCAGGGACAGCAGCGTGGCGCCGCACACCACCTGCCACGAGGCCAGCAGCTTGTCGCCGCTGGCGCGCACCGCCGCATTCCAGCCCGCATGCAGCAGGGCCGAGAACAGCACGACGGCCAGGACTGCGGTGGACATGTCAGTGAGCTACTGCTGATGAGGAGCTTGAAACGTGGCGCATGATAAAGCCACATCGCGGAACGCCGTGGAACCGGCTTGGCCGGGCCACTGGCGTTGCCCCCTGCAAGGGGGGTGGCGCAGCGAACGAAGGGAGCGGAGCCTGGGGATCATCTTTTCCTCAGGCCCAGCGCCATGACGGCGCCGACGACGATCAGCGCGCCCGCCACCTGCACGGGCGCGATGCTCTGTCCCAGCAGGGCCCAGGCCAGCACGAGCGCAGCCACCGGCTCGACGTTCATGATGGGCGAGCTGCCCACCACGCCCAGCTTGGGCAGCAGGGTGAACATGATGGTGAAGGCCGTGCCGTAGCACAGCGTCAGCCCCGCCAGGCCCCACCAGCCGGCCGCGGCCTGCGGCAGGTGCAGGCCGCCCTGCAGTGGCAGCACCAGCAGCGCGAGCAGGCCCACGAGGGTCATGGTGACGGTGGTGCGCAAACGCCCGTCCACGGCCGCGGCTTCATGTTGCGTGCAGACCAGGGCCGCGCCGAAGACAGCCGCCGCCAGCAGTGCAAAGGCCACGCCCGCGCCGATCTCTTGCCATTGGCCGGCGGCGCCCAGGCCCGAGGTGGCACCGAAGACGTCCAGCGCCAGGGCCAGGCCGATGAGCAGCACGGGCATGGCCAGCAGCACCGCGCGCTCCGGTTGGTGCCGGTAGAACAGCCAGGCGAACAGCGCGGTCCACAGCGGGTAGGTGTTGAAGGTCAGCAGCGCCAGGGCCACGGGCAGGCGTGCCACGGCGGCGTAGAGGCTCAGGCTCTGCACGGCCACCAGTGCGCTGATCAGCAGCAGGAAGCCGCGCTGGCGCTTCGTGACCGTGAGCGGAACGCGCTGCTGCCAGACGATGAGCCCGACGACCAGCGCCGTGATCAGGCTGCGCACCATCACCGCACTGGCCACGTCCAGCCCGTGGTTGAAGGCCAGGCGCGCCGCCACGTGGTTGGCGCCGAAGAGGCAGGCCGTGAAGAGGAGAGTGAAGAAGGCGGCGCGGCTGGGCGCGCTGGAAGCGGAAGACATGCGGCGGTGAAGCGGAGAACAGGGTCAGTAGAGCTTGCGCGTGCGCGCCTGCAGGCGCGCCAGACCCAGCAGGATATCCGTGTTCGGCGTGGGCACGCCGGTGAGCGTGCCCAGCTCCTGCACCACGGTGACCAGTGCGTCGAGCTCCACGGGGCGGCCCGCTTCGAAGTCCTGCAGCATGGAGGTCTTGAAGGCGCCGAGCTTGCGCGTGACCTCGTGCCGGTTCTCGGGCTGCTGGAAGATGGGGATGCCGATGCGCGCGCCGATCTCCTTGGCCTCGAGCATGATGCTGGAAATGAAGCCGCGCACCAGCGGGTCGTCGAGGATCTTGTCGGTGGTGGCGCCCGTGAGCGCGCTGACCGGGTTCACGGTCATGTTGCCCCAGAGCTTGTACCAGATGTCCCTCTGGATCTGGGCCGAGAGCTCGGTCTCGAAGCCGGCCTGCGTGAGCAGGGCCAAGAGCTGCTGCACGCGCTCGGTCTTCTGGCCCGTGGGCTCGCCGATGATGAGGCGGTTGCCGAAGTGATGCCGCGCCAGGCCGGGCTCCACGATCGCGCTGCTGGCGTGCACCACGCCGCCGACAATGTGCGCGGCCGGAATGCCCGCGGCGATCTCGCCCCTGGGGTCGATGGCCTTGAGCTGGGTGCCCGCGAACTTCTCGCCGAAGCCCTGGAAGAACCACCAAGGCACGCCGTTCATGGCGGTCAGCACCACGGTCTGCGGCCCCAGCAGGGGCCGGATGTGGCGTGCCACCTCGGCCAGGGCCGGCGCCTTGACGGCCACGATCACGAGGTCCTGCACGCCCAGCGCCGCCGGGTCGGCGCTGGCCTGCACGGGCACGGCCAGGGTCTGCCGCTCGAACTGGCAGCGCAGACCGTGCTGCTGCAGCGCGGTCAGCGTGGCGCCACGTGCCACCACGCTGACCGTGCAGCCGGACTGGCCCAGACGCGTGCCAAGCCAGGCGCCGATGGCGCCGGCGCCGTAGATGCAGACCTTGCCGAAGCTCATGTGTTTTGTCCTCCCTGTCCGCAGGCCGGTGCATGCCGGCCCGCGGAAGTGAGTGCGTTGACCGTCAGGCGTCGGCGGTGAAACCGATGGACTTGACGATGGGCGCCCACTTGGCCGTGTCCTGCTTGAGCAGCTCGACGAGCTCGGCCGGGTTGTTGGACATGGCCTCCAGGCCGAAGACGGCCAGGCCGTCCACCACGTCCTTGGTCGCCAGCGCCGCCTTGAGCGCGCTATTCATACGAGCGACGAGCGCTGCATCGGCCTTGGGTGGCAGGAAGAAGGCAAACCATTCGCTGTGCGTCAGCTCCTTGAAGCCCTGTTCGGCGTAGGTCGGCACGTCAGGGGCGAAGCGGTTGCGCTTGCTGCCCGAGGTGGCGAGGATGCGGATCTTGCCGGTGGCCAGGTGCTGGGTGATGTCGCCGATGGGGCCGCTCACCGCCGCGATCTGGCCGCCCAGCAGGTCCTGCATCGCGGGCTGGGTGCCGCGGTAGGCCGCGTGCTTCAAGTCCAGGCCCGCGCTCTTGCCCAGCAGCGCGCCCACGAAGTGCGGCGTGGAGCCGGCGGCCGGCGAACCGAAGTTGGCCTGCGTCGGGT
>JAIERT010000205.1 GCA_019746735.1 Burkholderiaceae bacterium
CCTCGGCCACCACCGCCATCACCTTGGCGGTGCCGATGTCGAGTCCGACGACCAGATCCTTGTACTCTTTTGCCATGTCGTGTCTCTGTTCTTCCTAGTTCTTGCGGTCTGCCGCCACCGTGCTCACGCCGCGCAAACGCAGGGCATAACCCTGGCCATAGCGCAGGTCCGCACCCTCCAGCGCGTCGAGCTTGCGGCCGTGGTGCGCCGCCACCTGGGTCACCGTGCCGAGGAACTGGCGCGCGCGCGCCGTCACCTCACCCACCTCGCCGCTGCCCAGCTCCAGACGCGCACCGCTGGCCAGCGTGGCCTGCCAGTTGCCACGGCTGTTGAGCACCAGGCGCTCGATGGGCAGGTCCAGGGCCTCGAACAGCGGTTGCAGCGCACGGTGCATGGCCAGCACTTCGGCCGACAGTTCCACCGGGCCGGCCAGCTTGGGCAATTCGTCCTGCTCCACCTCGCCGAGGTTGGCCTCGAAGACCTCGCCGTAGCTGTTGACCAGGGTGGATTCGCCCTCCTCGCCCCAATAGGCCACGGCCTGGTGTTCCTGCAGGATCACGCGCAGACGGTTCGGGAATTCCCGCTGCACCACCGCGCGCCGCACCCAGGGCAGCCCCTCGAAGGCCTGGCGCACCGCATGCAGGTCCACCGTGAGGAAGGTGCCCTTGAGCTGGGGCGCCACCTGGGCGCGCAGGGTCAGCGCACTGGTGTGGCTGATGTCGCCGAGCACGGCGATCCCGCGGATCGCGAACACCGGGTGATGCGCCAGCCAGCGCCCGCCCGTGACCAGCGCCAGCAGCACGAAGCCCAGCAGCAACAGCGTCGCCGTGAGGTTCATGAGCCTGACGTCCAGCGGGACGGGCAGCGGGTGGGTCATGCGCCGGCGCCTCCATGGTCCAGTGCGGCGGCCTGCAGCAGCTGCACGCACAGGTCTTCGTAGCTGATACCCGCGGCCTTGGCCGACATGGGCACGAGCGAGTGCCCGGTCATGCCGGGTGCGGTGTTGATCTCCAGCAGGTAGGGCTTGCGCGTGCGCGCATCGATCATCACGTCGGCCCGGGCCCAGCCACGGCAGCCCAGCACCTGATAGGCGCGCAGCACGATCTGCTGGATCTGCTCTTCCTCGCCCGTGGGCAGGCCGCAGGGCACGAGGTACTTCACCTCGTCGGTGAAATACTTGTTCTGGTAGTCGTAGTTGCCGTCGGGCGCCACGATGCGGATCACGGGCAGGGCACGGGCCTGCGGTCCGCTGCCCAGCACCGGTACCGTCACCTCTTCCCCGCTGATGAACTGCTCGCACAGCACCTGCGCGTCGACCTGGGCCGCCCTGGCGTAGGCGGATTCGCATTCGTCGGCCGTCATGACCTTGGTCAGGCCGATGGACGAACCCTCGCGCGCAGGCTTGATGATCATCGGTGCACCCAGGGCCGAGAAGGCCGCGCGTGCGGCCTCGGCGCTGGCGACCTTGCGCCACTGCGGCGTGGGCAGGCCCTCGGCCAGCCAGATGCGCTTGGTCATCACTTTGTCAATGGCGATGGCCGAGGCCATGACCCCCGAGCCCGTGTAGGGGATGCCCAGCAGCTCGAGCGCGCCCTGCACCGTGCCGTCCTCGCCGAAGCGGCCATGCAGCGCGATGAAGCAGCGCGCGTAACCGTCGCGCTTGAGCTCCGACAGGTCACGCTGCGCCGGATCAAAAGCATGCGCGTCCACGCCGCGCGCTCGCAGCGCCTGCAGCACACCCGTACCCGACATGATGGAGATGTCGCGCTCGGCGGACGATCCGCCCATGAGCACGGCAACCTTGCCTAGATTCACGCTGTCCTCTTTCATTGCTTCACGGAGCCTTGCAGCTCCACCACCTTGGCCGGCACCCCACCGATGGAGCCCGCCCCCATGCACATGACGACGTCGCCGTCCCGTGCGTTGTCCAGAATCGCCTGCGGCATGGCCGCGATGTCGTCCACGAAGACCGGCTCCACCTTGCCCGCCACGCGCAGCGCCCGCGTCAGGCTGCGCCCGTCGGCCGCCACGATGGGCGCCTCGCCTGCGGCATAGACCTCGCTCAGCAGCACGGCATCGGCCTCGCCGATGACCTTGACGAAATCCTCGAAGCAGTCGCGCGTGCGCGTGTAGCGGTGCGGCTGGAAGGCCAACACGAGCCGGCGCCCGGGGAAGGCGCCGCGCGCCGCGGCCAGCGTGGCCGCCATCTCCACCGGGTGATGGCCGTAGTCGTCGATCAGCGTGAACGTGCCACCGCCCTGGGCGGCCACCTCGCCATAGCGCTGGAAGCGCCGGCCCACGCCCTTGAACTCGGCCAGGGCCTTGAGCAGGGCTGCGTCGGGAACGTCCAGCTCGGCGGCCACCGCAATCGCTGACAGGGCGTTGAGCACGTTGTGCCGACCCGCGAGGTTGAGCACCACGTCCAAGTCCGGCAGGACCACGCCGTTGCGCCGCTGCACGGTGAAATGCATCAGGCCCGCGACGGCGCGCACCTTGAGGGCACGCACCTGGGCGCCCTCGTCGAAGCCGTAGCTCGTGACGGGGCAGTTGACCTGGGGCACGATCTCGCGCACCGCCGCATCGTCCGTGCAGAGGATGGCCGTGCCGTAGAAGGGCATGCGGTGCAGGAAGTCGACGAAGGCTTTCTTCAGATTGCCGAAGTCATGCCCGTAGGTCTCCATGTGGTCGGCATCGATGTTGGTCACGATGGCCATCACGGGCATGAGGTTGAGGAAGGAGGCATCGCTCTCGTCGGCCTCGACCACGATGTAGTCGCCGCTGCCCAGACGCGCATTGGCATTGGCGCTGTTGAGCCGGCCGCCGATCACGAAGGTCGGATCCAGGCCGGCCTCGGCCAGCACGCTGGCCACGAGGCTGGTGGTCGTGGTCTTGCCATGCGTGCCGGCGATCGCGATGCCCTGCTTGAGGCGCATGAGTTCGGCGAGCATCACGGCGCGCGGTACCACGGGAATCTTCTTCTCGCGCGCAGCCAGCACCTCGGGGTTGTCGGGCTTGACGGCCGTGGACGTGACCACGGCGTCGGCGCCTTCGATGTGGGCGCCGGCATGGCCCACACAGGTGCGGATGCCGAGCGCCGCCAGCCGGCGCAAGGTGGCGCTGTCGCTGAGGTCCGAACCCGAGATGGTGTAGCCCAGGTTGTGCAGAACCTCGGCGATACCGGACATGCCGGCGCCGCCCAGGCCCACGAAATGGATGTGCTTGATCGCGTGTTTCATCGTGCCAGCTCCTCGCAGGCAGCCACCACCTGCTCGGTGGCGTCGGTCTTGGCCAGCTGATGCGCGGTCTCGGCCCAGCGCAGCAAGGTGGTGCGCTGGGCGACCTGCAGCATGTCGGCCAGCTTTTCGGGGGTGAGTTCGGGCTGGGGCAGCAGCAGGCCCGCGCCCCGGTCGACCAGGAAGCGGGCGTTGGTGGTCTGGTGGTCGTCCACCGCCGCCGGGAAGGGCACGAAGACGGCCGCCGCGCCCACGGCCGCGATCTCGGTCACGGTGCTGGCCCCGGCACGGCAGACGATGAGATCGGCCTCGGCAAAGGCGCGCGCCGTGTCCTCGATGAAGGGAGTGAGCTCGGCCTGCACGCCGGCCGCCGCATAGTTGGCGCGCAAGGCCTCGATCTGCGTCGCTCCACTCTGGTGCAGCACCAGCGGGCGCTGGGCGGCCGGCAGCCGCGCCAGGGCCTGCGGCACGACCTCGTTGAGCGCCCTGGCGCCCAGGCTGCCGCCAACCACCAGCAGGCGCAGCGGGCCGCTGCGGCCGGCAAAACGCTGGGCCGGCGTCGGCTGCTGCAGGAAGGCAGCGCGCAGCGGGTTGCCCACCCAGCGGGCCTGCTTCATCGCCTCCGGAAAGGCGCTGAACACGCGATCGGCCACGCCGGCCAGTACCTTGTTGGCCATGCCGGCCACCGAGTTCTGCTCGTGCAGCACCAGCGGCTTGCCCAGCAGCACGCCCATCATGCCGGCCGGGAAGGTGATGTAGCCGCCCAGGCCAATGATCACATCGGGCTGGACGCGGCGGATCACGCGGATGCTCTGCCAGAAGGCCTTGAGCAGGCGCAAGGGCAGCAGGGCCAGCGTCAGCGGCCCCTTGCCGCGCACGCCGCCGAAGTCGATGCTCTCGAAGGCGAAGCCGCGCGGCGGCACGAGTTGGCCTTCCATGTTGGCGGCATTGCCCAGCCAGTGCACACGCCAGCCCTTCTCTCGCAGGGCCTCGGCCACGGCCAGGCCCGGGAAGATATGCCCGCCGGTGCCGCCCGCCATGACGAGAACGCACTTGCTCATGAGCGCCCCCCGTGCATGAGTTGTCTGTTCTCGTAGTCAATGCGGAGAACAATTGCCACCGCGACCATGTTCATCAGGATCGCCGAGCCGCCATAACTCATGAACGGCAGCGTCAACCCCTTGGTCGGCAGCGCACCGAGGTTCACGCCCATGTTGATGAACGCCTGGAAGCCGATCCACACGCCCACGCCCTGGGCCACGAGGCCGGCGAAGACACGGTCGAGTGCGATGGCCTGGCGGCCGATGTGCATGACGCGGCGCGTGAGCCAGAAGAACAGGGTGACGATGGCCAGCACGCCCACCAGACCGAACTCCTCACCGATCACGGCCAGCAGGAAGTCGGTGTGGGCTTCAGGCAGCCAGTGCAGCTTCTCCACGCTGCCGCCCAGGCCCACGCCGAAGATCTGGCCGCGGCCGAAGGCGATCAGTGAGTGCGAGAGCTGGTAGCCCTTGCCCAGCGCATGCTTCTCGTCCCAGGGGTCGAGGTAGGCAAAGATGCGTTCGCGTCGCCATTCGCTGAGTGCGATCATGAGCACGAAAGCCACGAGCAGGATGGCGGCGATCAGGAAGAACATGCGCGCGTTGACGCCGCCCAGGAAGAGGATGCCCATGGCGATGACGGCGATCACCATGAAGGCGCCCATGTCGGGCTCGGCCAGCAGCAGCACGCCGATGAGCGCCACAGCCGCACCCATGGGGGCCACCGCACGGAAGAAATGCTCCTTCACGTCCATCTTGCGCACCATGTAGTCGGCCGCATAGAGCAGGACGGCCAGTTTGGCCAGCTCCGAGGGCTGGAAGTTCATGACGCCCAGCGCGATCCAGCGCCGTGCACCATTGACGCCCTTGCCGATGCCGGGAATCAGCACCGCCACCAGCAGCACGAGTGAGGCCAGCAGCAGCCAGGGCGCCAGCTTCTCCCACTTGGCCATGGGAATCTGGAAGGCGATCAGTGCCGCCACAAAGGCCACGGCCAGCGACAGCAGGTGACGCGTGAGGAAATGCGTGTGCGCATAACGCGCGAACTTGGGGTTGTCGGGCAGGGCAATGGAGGCCGAATAGACCATGACCAGGCCCAAGGCCAGCAGGGCCACGATGACCCAGATCAGGGCCAGGTCGAAGTCCGACAGGCGCACGGGCTGGCTGCCGCTGCGGCCATAGCCGTGCGGGCCCAGACGCACCGGCAGGGCATCGTTGGCCGGCGTCGTGCCGAACCAGCCTTTGATGCGCTGTGCGAAGGCCGTCACGCCAGCCCTCCTTCATCCACCAGCGCCTGCACCGCCTCGACGAAGACCCGCGCACGGTGCGCGTAGTCCTTGAACATGTCGAAGCTGGCGCAGGCCGGCGACAGCAGCACGGCATCACCGGGCTGGGCCTGGGCCTGGGCAAGGCGCACGGCCTCGGGCAGGCTGGCGGCATCGAGCAGGGGCACACCCGTGCCCTGGATAGCGGCGCGAATGGCGGGTGCGTCGCGCCCGATCAGCACCACGGCCCGTGCATAGCGCTGCACCGGCGCAAAAAGCGGCGCGAAATCCTGGCCCTTGCCGTCACCGCCGAGGATGACCACCACGCGACGCTCGGCACCGAGGCCGTTGAGGGCGGCCACCGTGGCGCCGACATTGGTGCCCTTGCTGTCGTCGAAATACTCGA
>JAIERT010000101.1 GCA_019746735.1 Burkholderiaceae bacterium
CAGATCGGCATACATCAGGCGGTTGGCCAGCTGCCCGGCCTTGCCCTGTACCTTCTCCAGTTCCAGCGCATTGACCTGGGCTTCCCCCGATTCCCCGGACGGGTTGCTTAGCCCTTTAAGCCTTCTTCAAACTGCACCGGGCTGAGGAAGTCTAGCTTGGAGTGCTTGCGCACCGGGTTGTAGAACCGCTCGATGTAGTCGAACACGTCCGAGCGGGCATCAAGTTGAAGAGGTATGTGTCCGGCTTTTGTCACAGTAGTGGGTTGCTTAGCTGCTGCGGCAGCATAGTTAAAGTCATCTCCGGTACAGTTATGCTTCCTACCAAGGCACGGTTATGGTTCCGGCGACATCGGTGTAGCGGGGCAGCTAAAGTCCGCCCCGACCAGGGCAGCCAACGATCTGGCTGCAGCTCTGCTCGTCCTGGTGTTTATTTGGGCCTGGAACTGTGCCAAATATCGCGCCATTCTCGGCGCCTTCGCTCTGAATCGTGCCAAACATCGTGAAACTAACGCGGCGCCAATTTTTACCGCCCGGCCAGCTGAAACCACGCTGTCCCAACGGCTTTCGGCCTATCCCACGCTATCCCGGTCAATTCCCGGTCTGTGCCAAATATCCTGCCTCCTCACATTTCCCCACACTGTGCGGGGATTCGGCCGATTTTGCGTGTGCCACAGGCCATATCGCGCCGGCCAGAAAGCGCCCACCGACCCGCCAAGTTTGACTCTTTTCTGGTCTCTGTTCTCAAAAAATCGGCCAGAACTTCGCCAGCCGAGCACACGCAGAAACCCTCTTGTGACAAGCAGTTGCCATTGATGCGCCGCATCGGGTTCGACGCATGGACTACTTACTGCAATAGTCGAACCCGATGATTTCAGGGCCAGCGATCTTCAACCCTTGGGCGGGTGCGGATCGTTGCCGTAGCTGTTGCGCTCGCGGATGCGACCGTTCTCGCCATGAATCAAGACCTCGCTACGCTGGTTGATGGCGATGTCACGAGCGGCCCGTTCGGCCTCGGACTGCGTGCGGTGATGCGAGGTGTCTCGCTGGTTGCCTGCGCCGCGCACAGCCCAGCCGTCGTCGCGCTTCACTACGTGTTGGTTTTTACCGGCCATTTCAAAATCCTTTCAAGGTTGGGTGGATGCTGGAAGTAAGGGAGAAGATAGGGTATCGAGTCACCCCCTTTCCAGAATCACGAAGTCAGGCTTGAGCCAGTAGTGCCCTTTGTCGTCCTTGTCGACGAATGTGGCGTAGACCTGCTTGTGGCGTTTGAAAATGTCCGCCGTCCGGAAGCTGGCACCAGGCTCAAGGCCCAGCCCTTCGGCCATGTGCCGCTTGTGCACTTCGTCGCCATCGGCGTCTTCCAGAATCTTCAGGAAGAGATAGACCTGTGGTGAGAGGTCGACCGGCTCACCATTGATCAGTGCCACGCGCTGGGTGTGCATCAGTCGCAGGGACGTCTCCGTCGATTCCTGCACCGGTGCTGGGCGGGTCAGATATGCTTCAAGGTTCTCGATCACCAGGCCGGATTTGCGGATGTGGGCAATGGCCCGCAGCGGCACCAACAGGCGATCGCCCAAGGCAGTACCGAGCAAGGACGCAGGCTCTCCCGCCGTGATGATCACCTCAGCGCCGGGCGCCACCAATTGCGCCAGCTTGGCGGCCACTGGATCGGACATCGCGCTCAGGCGACGTCCAAAGAAAACCGTGTGCCGCCGGCGCCGATGTTCGAACTCACCCAGCCGCCACAAGACGTTGTCGACGATCGGTTCGACGGTATAACGCGGTGCCAACCCCAATCCGGCTGACAACCACCTGGCCAGCTTCTGCGGTTGCACCTGCCAATAATGCGCCTGGTGATTCGCCAGACCGACCCAACCGCATTCCGGGCAATAGCCGCGATAGGGTTGCGAATCTGGCGCGGCGTGTGGCTGCGGCCGCATGGCCTCGGTGCCGCACTCCGGGCATAGGATGTCCAGTGCCCGCTCGCGGCTGACGGCGATGGCCTCCAGGGCCAGCAGATGGCCATAGAACCCGGGCCGGCTCGAAAGCCAGACCGCGTCGGGGGAGATCAGCATGTCTTCACGCTCGAGCAGGCGGCAGATCTCGGCCAGCCCCTGGTCGTTCATGACCGCGACCGCCTCATTCATGCATGACTCCTTCGGCTTCCTCCGCCAGCTTGGCCGTCGCGGGTGACTGCATGACACCCAGTGCGCGCAGCAGCGATTCCACCAGGCGGGCATCAGCCTCTTCCATGTCCCGCAGATTGCTGATCCCGCTTTGCTTGAGATCGATGTGCAGCACCCGGCTGGCTTTTCCCGGCTGCAGCGGCTCGAAGTACAGCGAGACCACGGCGTCGATGATGTTGAAGCCTTGTCCCATCAGGATGGGACTGATCTGCTGGGCAGAGAGACAGGCCAGCACATCGGGCGCGTCTTTCTCCCCCGGCGGCTTGATCTGGTAGTCGCAAATCGGGGGATGGATGGCCCGCACTTTCGCCTGTGACAAACGGATGCGCTCAACCCGGTGTGCCGCCAGGTCACATTCGCTGTCATCGAAAAGCTCGAAGCCATTCCGCAGACGGTTCAGTAAAAACATCGGCTTCTCGATGTCCTGGGGCTGCAGCACCTGCTTGAATACATGCTTGCCGAGGTGCTCCAGCAAGGTCTGCTGTGTCTTGGCACCACCGGGTGCCAGCACATCAATCACCCCGCTGGCCGGGTAGATGACGACATCCATGGCCATGGGTGGTCGGACGTCACGCCAGTGCGCCCGGTTGTCGTCGCCAAATTCCAGCTGACGCTGGGCGTTGTCCTCAATGAGGATGCCCAGTTGCACGCCACCATCCAGATGCCGGTCCAAGGTGTCGATCTGACAGGCGCGCGGCGTCCCCTTGCGCGGCGTGAATGCGGTGGCCAGTGCTACCTCGAGGGCGCGAATGTCTTCCTGGCCACGGAACAGCGCATCGACGGGCGGCACCTGCAAGCGTTTCCACCCACGCTTGCCAATGCGCAGGCTCACCGCGTAGATGGCCTCGGCCGTGGCGAACAGGTCAGGCCAATTGGCCATGACCCACAAGGCACGCTCGGCATCGCTGGAGAACTTCGTGAAATCCTCATGGATCGCGGAGTCCGGCGGGGCGGTGTTACGAAGGGCATCGACACCACGCCCGTTGGCCAAGTCGTGCACGCGCCGCAATTCGGCATAGACGGCTTCACCCTGTGCCGCAGGCAAGGCATCGATGATGTCGATGACGCTGCTGATCAGATTGTCACCGGCAAGCTGATCAGGCAGTTCCAGCTTGCGAGACTGAAAGTAAAACTCCCAAGTCCGTGCAGGGATTTGGCGGATGAGTTGGCGGTAGTTGAAGGCGGCCATCTTGTTTTTCCTTTTTGCTGGGCCGCCGTGCCGATGACTTCTTGTGTGCGCGAGAGGCCTGGGTTGGTTACACTGTTCTCAACACCGTATCGCACAACAAAGCAAAATGTATTTGTTCGCTATATCGGGTTTTTGATGGAATTTAACGGTGGATGATTGTGTTGTCAAGCCGGTGCGGATTCGTTCGAAATAACGTAATATCTCGGTCTGTGCAAAACGCTACCCGTCCCCCTGTTCGCGTGGGGCTGAGAGAACACAGGAGAAACCGTGGCAACCCCACTGGGTGACAAAATTCGCAGACTGCGCCGTGAGCAGAAGTTGAGTCTCGACGCACTGGCCGCCGCAGCCGGCATGAGCAAGAGCTATCTGTGGGAGTTGGAGAACAACGACGATGCCAACCCCACCATGGAAAAACTGGCCAGCATCGCCGCTGTCCTGAACGTCACGCCAGAGTTCCTGGCGCACAACGAGCTGGCAGACCAGCCGGAGGATGCCTTCGACAAGGCGTTCTTCCGCAACTACAAGTCGCTCAAACCCGAGACCAAGCATCAGCTCCTTGAGATCCTGAAGACCCTCAAGAAAACCCAAGGATGAGTGCCCCGCCCAACAAGCCGGCGCCTTGGGCCAACCGGCTGAACAAGCTTTTGGATCAGTTTCACACCGTCCATGGTGGCGACCGATTCCCGGTCGATGTGGAAGCGCTGATTCGGGAAGTGCCGGGTACTTTCCAGACCGGCGAGCGGATCACCATTCAGGGCGAGGCGATGGACCCGGAGTTCGAGGGGGCGCTGTTCAACCTGAATGCCGATGCGCCGGGCAAGGGCAACTGGGCCATCATCTACAACCAGGCGATCAGCTCACCGGGTCGAATCCGCTTCACGCTGGCACACGAGCTGGGGCATTACCTGGTGCATCGCCATCTGCAGACGTCTTTCAACTGCAGCGAGGTGGACACCACTCAGTGGGACAGTGACGAGCGGAAGATTGAGTCCGAAGCGAACACCTTTGCGTCCTACCTGCTGATGCCTGCCGACGATTATCGTCGGCAGATCCAGGGGACGGCCATCGATCTGGACGTGCTCGGTGCATGCGCGGATCGGTATGGCGTGTCCATGACGTCGGCCATACTGAAGTGGCTCGAGCTCACGCCCCACCGCGCGGTGCTGGTCATGTCGCAGAACGGGATCGTTCAGTGGGCTTGCGGCAGTGAGTCGGGCAAGTGGCTCTCCATGCATCTGAACAAAAGGCTGGCCAACGGTCAGCGACGGCCACTGCCTGCCAGGAGTGCCACACGTTTGGGAACGGACACCAACGTCGATCGGCTGGGCACGCCGATCGATGCGAGTATCTGGTTTCCGCAGGAGCCCGAGGGCATGGTGGCGAGGGAGATGCGCATCGCGTCTGATTTCTACCGTCAAACGATGACGCTGCTGATCCTGCCGCCCGAGGTCAAGCCCTGGGAGCGTGACAAGATGGACGATGACGACGATGGCCTTGAAAACACCTTCGATCGTTTCGTGCGTAACGGTCAGCCGCCAGTGCGCTGACGACATGCCAGCCGAGCTGACTGACTTTTGTCACCAGCACGCGACCTTCGGAAAACATTCGCCTTTGTTCGCAACTGCCCGCAACGGGCCGTAATTTCCTGCTCGGAATTCCTGTGGCTTGCCGGTGAAATGGTGGCAGTTTTTCATCATGAAAGCCTGCCATGTCACATCTCGAACATCACTCCAAATCCGCCAGCCGCGATACCCGTGAGCTTGGCCGATCCCCTTGTCAGGAAATCGCGCAGTTGCTTGCCGCCGGCATTCTCCGGGCCCGTACGGGCTCAGCGCTGGCGATCTCATGTCAGCATGACGCCACGGCTGGCGATATTCCGCTTGGCTTTACTGGCCACCAGCGCGTTCATACGAACCCGTCTCAACAAGAAGGAGTTTTCGTATGACGACACACGCAAGCAAAGAAACGGTCGCCGCGCGGCTCGCGCAATTGCCCTACCTGCCGATGGAAAACCTCTGGGCGCTCTGGGATCAGTATTTTGATCGTCGCCCTGGCCACCATCACCGCACCTGGCTTGAAAGTCGGCTGGCTTACAAGATTCAGGAAGAGGCGTTTGGCGCCATGTCCTCATCGCTCAAGCGCCGCCTGGAAAAAATCGGAGAGACTGGCGAGGTACCGAACCAGAAGCGCCGAGCAGAAAACCAGCTGGCGCCGGGTGCAACCCTGATCCGCGAATACAACGGCATTGCCCATCAGGTCAAAGTCCTGAACGATGGGCGTTTCGAATACCAGGCACGTGCCTACAAAAGCTTGTCTGGGGTGGCCAAGGCCATTACCGGCACCGCCTGGTCTGGGCCGGCATTCTTCGGACTGCGCCAACCCGCGCCCAAGCGTCAGGGGGCATTGGCATGAGAAGACCTGTCCCTCACTCCAATACGCAAACGCCTGCCACTACCCCCAAGCGACGCTGTGCGGTCTACACCCGAAAGTCCACCGATGAAGGCTTGGACATGGTGACCTGCCCGGTTTTTCCGAGCCATTCATTCCTGTAAGACGGCCGGGTTGGGGATTGAATGATATTGCTGTTTG
>JAIERT010000125.1 GCA_019746735.1 Burkholderiaceae bacterium
GCTACGGCCGCAGCGAGAGCCAGGACGGCATGGTGTTCAAGTGGAACTTCCCGCTCTCGGGCACCTACTGGGTGGCCGCGGACACGCTGATCCAGCACATTGCCAAGAAGGAAGGCGGCTACGACAAGCTCAAGGGCAAGAAGATCGCGCTCGTGTACCACGACAGCCCCTTCGGCAAGGAGCCCATCCCGCTGCTGCAGGAACGCGCGGCCATGCACGGCTTCCAGCTCAGCCTGCTGCCCGTGACCCACCCGGGCGTGGAGCAGAAGGCCACCTGGCTGCAGATTCGCCAGAACCGTCCGGACTACGTGCTCAACTGGGGCTGGGGCGTGATGAACTCCACCGCCCTCAAGGAAGCCCAGGCCACGGGCTACCCGCGCGAGAAGATGTACGGCGTGTGGTGGGCCGGTGCCGAACCCGATGTCAAGGACGTGGGCCAGGGCGCCAAGGGCTACAACGCCATCATGATGCAGCACGGTGCCGAGCCCGACGCTGCCGTGGCCAAGGAGATCCTGCAGAAGGTGCATGCCAAGGGCCAGGGCACGGGTCCGAAGGAAGAGGTGGGCCAGGTGCTGTACATGCGCGGTCTGCAGGCGGCCATGTTTGCCGTGGAAGGCGTGCGAGCGGCGCAGGAGCGCTTCGGCAAGGGCAAGGTCATGACCGGCGAGCAGGCGCGCTGGGGCTACGAGAACCTGAACCTCACGCAGGCCAAGCTCGACGCGCTGGGCTTCAAGGGCGTGATGCGCCCGATCAGCACCTCCTGCGCCGATCACATGGGCGCCTCCTGGGCGCGCGTGCACACCTGGGACGGCAGCAAGTTCGTCTGGAGTTCCGACTGGTACCAGGCCGACGAGCAGATCATCAAGCCCATGGTGAAGAACGCGGCCGACAAGTACGCGGCGGAGAAGAAGCTGCAGCGGCGCACGCCGGCTGACTGTCAGTCTTGATCGGCTGTGCCGATCAAGACCTTGTCTGTCATGTCGGCACCCACCCCCAACCCCTCCCGCCCGGCGGGAGGGGCAGCGGCTCCACCCGGAGCCGCCAGATGAAAGGGCCGCTCATTGCGGGTCTTTCATCTGGTCAGGAAGAGACTCTTATGGACTCCAAAAACATTGTTCTCAACGTCAGCGGCATCGAGGTGATCTACAACCATGTGATCCTCGTGCTCAAGGGGGTGTCGCTGCAGGTGCCCGAGCGGGGCATCGTGGCGCTGCTCGGGGGCAATGGTGCGGGCAAGACCACGACGCTAAGGGCCATCTCCAACCTGCTCAAGGGCGAGCGTGGCGAGGTGACCAAGGGAACGATCGAGTTGCGCGGCGAGCGCATCGAGAACCTGACGCCGGCCGATCTGGTGCAGCGCGGCGTGGTGCAGGTGATGGAAGGGCGGCATTGCTTTGCCCACCTGACCATCGAGGAGAACCTGCTGACCGGTGCCTACACGCGCAAGAACAAGGCCGAGATCGCCAGCAACCTGGAGAAGGTCTACACCTATTTCCCGCGGCTCAAGACACGCCGAACCTCGCAGGCGGCCTACACCTCGGGCGGCGAGCAGCAGATGTGCGCCATCGGGCGCGCGCTCATGGCCAATCCCAGCATGGTGCTGCTGGACGAACCGTCCATGGGCCTGGCGCCGCAGATCGTCGAGGAGGTGTTCGAGATCGTCAAGGATCTCAATGCCAAGGAGCAGGTCACCTTCCTGCTGGCCGAGCAGAACACGAACATGGCGCTGAAGTACGCGGACTACGGCTACATCATGGAATCGGGCCGCATCGTGATGGACGGCGCGGCCAGCGATCTGGCCAGCAACGAGGACGTGAAGGAGTTCTACCTTGGCATGGGCGGGGGCGAGCGCAAGAGCTTCCGTGACGTGAAAAGTTACAAGCGCCGCAAGCGCTGGCTGGCATGAGACACCCCCGTGTCGCTACGCCTGGTGCCAGCGCCAGAGGCGCAGGCTCTTCGGTCTGTCCAAGCCTGCGCAGGCAGGCTTGGAGCCGCAGGCCTCAGCCCTTTGCAGGGGGCAACGCCAGCGGCCCGGCCGAGCCGGCTCCGCGGCGTTCCGCGAATCAGGCACCTCGTGCGCAGCGTCTGTATCAATCGCAGGGACGACTGAGATGAGCAAACACTACGACGCGCTCGAGACGCGCGACCCGGCGCAGCGCGAGGCCGCGCTGATGGGGGCCTTGCCCGACCATGTGGCCCAGGCCCAGCGCATGGCGCCGGCCTTTGCCGAGATCCTGCGTGGGGTGGATGCGGCGGGGGTGAGCAGCCGCGCGGCGCTGGCCAGGCTGCCGGTGACACGCAAGTACGAGCTGCTGGCGCGCCAGCAGGCGGCGCGCGCCGCGGGCGGCGATCCGCTCGGGGGCTTTGCGGCCATCGGCTGGCGCGGGCTGCTGCGCGACAAGGGCGCGCGGCGGGTCTTCCAGTCGCCCGGCCCGATCTACGAGCCCGAGGGCCACGCCATCGATTACTGGCGCAGCGCACGCGCCTTTGCCGCGGCCGGTTTCGCGGCCGGCGACCTGGTGCACAACTGTTTCAGCTACCACCTGACGCCCGGGGCCTGGATCATGGAGGCCGGGGCCCACGCATTGGGCTGCACGGTCTTCCCCGGCGGGACGGGCAACACCGAGCAGCAGCTCGCGGCCATGGCCGACCTCAAGCCCGTGGCCTATGCGGGCACGCCGAGCTTTCTCAAGATCCTGGTCGAGAAGGCGCAGGAGGCCGGCACCAAGCTTTCCATCACCAAGGCCCTGCTCAGCGGCGAGGCCTTCCCGCCCAGCCTGCGTGACTGGCTGACCGAGCGCGGCATCACCGCCTACCAGGCCTACGCCACGGCCGACGCCGGGCTGATCGCCTACGAGACGTCCGCGCGTGAAGGGCTGGTGCTGGAAGAGGACGTGATCCTCGAGATCGTGCGCCCCGGCACCGGTGATCCGGTGCCCGAGGGCGAGGTTGGCGAGGTGGTGGTCACGGTGCTCAACCCGGACTACCCGCTGATCCGCTTTGGCACCGGCGATCTCTCGGCCGTGCTGCCCGGGCCCTGCCCCACGGGGCGCAGCAACACGCGCATCCGCGGCTGGCTGGGCCGGGCCGACCAGACGACCAAGGTGCGCGGCATGTTCGTGCACCCGGGGCAGGTGGCCGAGATCCTGCGTCGTCACCCCGAGGCCGGGCGTGCCCGGCTGGTGGTGGCCGGCGAAATGGCCGATGACCGCATGACGCTCAGGGTTGAAACCGAATGCAGCGGCCCGGGCGAGCTGGCCCTGCGCATGGCCGAGACCGTGCGCGAGGTGACCAAGCTGCGCGGCGAGGTGGAGCTGGTGCTGCCCGGCACCCTGCCCAATGATGGCAAGGTGATCGAGGATGCGCGCAGTTACAAATGACTTGGCGCAAGCTGTGGACTGAACTAAGTAGTTTCCGAGATGGCGGGGCGCAGACCCGGCATTAGACTTCCCCGCATCTTTTGGAGGAAGCACCATGAAACGTCTGCTACTGCTCGCTGCTGCCGTCACCGCCCTGACGGCCCAGGCCCAGTCTTTCCCGGGCTCCAAGCCCATCACCATCGTCGTGCCCTTCGCGGCCGGCGGTCCGACCGACCGCGTGGCCCGTGATCTGGCCGAGGCCCTGCGCAAGCCCCTGGGCGGTGCCACCGTGGTGGTGGACAACGCTGCCGGTGCCGGCGGCTCCATCGGTGCCAACAAGGTCGCCAAGGCGGCTGCCGACGGCCACACCCTGCTGCTGCACCATATCGGCATGGCCACCATGCCCACCCTGGTGCGCAACCTGCCCTTCAAGGTCGAAAGCGACTTCGAGTACCTGGGCATGGTCAACGACGTGCCCATGACCCTGATCGGCAAGCCGAGCCTGCCGGCCAACAACTACAAGGAGCTCGTGACCTGGATCAACGAGAACAAGGGCAAGGTCAACCTGGGCAACGCCGGCATTGGCGCGGCCTCGCACCTGTGCGGCCTGATGTTCCAGAACGCGCTCAAGATCGACATGACCACCGTGCCCTACAAGGGGACCGGCCCGGCCATGACCGACCTGATCGGCGGCCAGATCGACCTGCTGTGCGACCAGACCACCAACACCAGCGGCCAGATCGAGGCCAAGAAGGTCAAGGCCTACGCCGTGACCACGGGCAAGCGTCTCACGCCGCCCGCGCTCAAGGACCTGCCCACGCTGCAGGAATCGGGCCTCAAGGGCTTTGAAGTGACCATCTGGCACGGCCTGTACGCTCCCAAGGGCACGCCCGCCGACGTGGTGGCCAAGCTCAACACCGCGCTCAAGGCCGCCCTCAAGGACGCCGACTTCATCAAGAAGCAGGAAGGCCTGGGGGCCGTGGTCGTGACCGACAAGCGCGTCGAGTCTGCCGAGCACAAGAAGTTCGTCGCTGACGAGATTGCCAAGTGGAGCCCGGTGCTGAAGGCGGCCGGCGTTTACGCGGACTGATCTTTCCAGCGTTCTACGCTGCGGACGAAAGGCCACCTTCGGGTGGCTTTTCTTTTTTCTGCGATGGGTTTGACTGCTCTGTCTTTCTCCGGCGACTTGGCGTGGCCGGGATGTGCGCCCGGCGGCGCACCTACTTTGCAGAAACCCGCTTTGTAGGTTTTCTTTGCTTACTTTCTTTGGCGAGACAAAGAAAGTGAGGCGCCCGCCGGGGCGAGACCCGGAAAAGCCACGCATGCCAACCTCTCGCATCAGGAGAGACAGTAGCTCAGGCGACAAACACCGAGGCAAACCCTAGGTCACAGAGCTTCATCCTCTCTCTAAACTGGATCGATCAAGAACAGAGGAGACCCACACCATGAACCGTCGTCATCTCATCGCCGCCGCATTGCTGGCCTGTGCCCCGCTCGCCTGGTCCCAGGGGGCCTGGCCGAACCGGCCGGTCAAGATCGTCGTGCCCTTCGCACCCGGCGGTACCACCGACATCCTGGCGCGTGCGATCGCGCCCGAGCTCAGCAAGGCCTTCGGCCAGCCCTTCGTGGTGGAGAACAAGGCCGGCGCCGGCGGCAACGTGGGGGCCGAGCAGGTGGCCAAGTCACCCAATGACGGCTACACGCTGTTCATGGGCACGGTGGGCACGCATGGCATCAACAGGGCGTTGTACGCCAAGCTGGGCTACGAGCCGCAGAAGGATTTCGCGCCCATCACGCTGGTGGCGGGTGTGCCCAATGTGATGGTGATGAACGCGGACAAGGCCAAGGCACTTAACATCAACTCGGTGCCCGATTTCATCAAGTACGCCAAGGCCAATCCGGGGCGGCTCAATATGGCGTCCAGTGGCAACGGCACCTCCATCCACCTGGCGGGCGAGCTCTTCAAGTCCATGACGGGCACCTTCATGACCCACATCCCCTACCGTGGCTCGGGCCCGGCCCTGCTGGACATGGTGGCGGGCAATATGGACGTGATGTTCGACAACCTGCCCTCGGCCATGCCGCACATCAAGTCGGGCAAGCTCAAGGCCTTTGCCGTGACCAGCGCCCGGCGCTCGGACTCGCTGCCCGAGGTGCCGACGGTGGAAGAGGCTGGTCAGCTCAAGGGCTTCGAGGCCAGCAGCTGGTTTGGCCTGCTGGCGCCGGCCGGTACCCCGGCCGACATCGTGAACCGTATCCAGCAGGAAACCGCCAAGTCCCTGGCCACGCCCGCCATGCAGGAGCGGCTGCGCGGGCTGGGCGCTATCCCGAGCGGCAACACGCCGGAGGAGTTCACGCGCTTTATCGACGCCGAGCACAAGAAGTGGGCCGCGGTGGTCAAGGCGTCTGGCGCAAAGGTCGATTAAGCCCGGTCATCGGATGCACCCCTGAGCGGCTGACGCCGCTTCCCCTCGAGGGGACAACGCCAGTGGCCCGGCAAAGCCGGTTCCACGGCGTTCCGCGATGGCGTGTCTGCTCTCGTGGTGTGCCTGCGTTCGCGTGGCGTTGGGTCAGACACCCCAGACAACTTCTTTGTTCGCGGCCTGGCAGCGGCGCAGCATCTCGATGAAGGGCGTGGCGCGCTG
>JAIERT010000112.1 GCA_019746735.1 Burkholderiaceae bacterium
CGATCTCCTGGCCTACGTCCGCAGCAATCTGTTCTACTTTGATTTTCTCGCCAGCAGCAACACGATACTGTTTGCCACCGGTTTTTATGACCGCGTACATGAATGACCTCTTTAATTGATCCTCTACGGACGGATTTCCGCAGAGCCCAGAATTCTAGCACGGTTTGCACTCACTGACATCCCCCCCGACCGGGGCCCGGGAGCGGACCGGCAAGCCCTTCCTATAATCTCCCTTCCTCCGGTCTCCCCGCCCTGCTGCCGTGAACTCCCCTCAACCCGTTTCCCCGCTTGCCCTGATTGCCGACGATATGCGGGAGATGGACCGGGTCATTGGCGAACGGCTGGATTCCGGCGTGCCCCTGGTCGGGCAGGTGGCCCGCTACATCATTGGCGCTGGCGGCAAGCGCCTGCGCCCGGCCCTGCTCCTGCTGACCTGCGGCGCCCTAGGCTACCGTGGCACCCACCGCCACAGCCTGGCGGCCGTGGTCGAATTCATCCACACGGCCACACTGTTGCATGACGATGTGGTGGACGACTCCACCCTGCGCCGCGGCAACGCCACGGCCAATGAGACCTTCGGCAACCCGGCCAGCGTGCTGGTCGGGGATTTCCTCTACTCACGGGCGTTCCAGATGATGGTGGAGGCCGAGAGCATGCGCATCATGCAGGTGCTGGCCGACGCCACCAATGTCATCGCCGAGGGCGAGGTGCAGCAACTCATGAACATGCACAACGCCGATCTCGACGAAGCCGGCTACTTGCAGGTGATCCGCTCCAAGACCGCCAAGCTCTTCGAGGCCAGCGCACGCTGCGGCGCAATCCTGGCCGGGGCCGAAGCCCGGCTGGAGGAGGCCTGCGCCGAATATGGCCAGGCGCTGGGCACGGCCTTCCAGGTCATCGACGATGTGCTGGACTATGCAGGCGATGCCGCCGTCATGGGCAAGAGCCTGGGCGATGACCTGCGCGAGGGCAAGGCCACGCTGCCGCTGATCGCGGCCATGCAGCGGGGCACGGATCAGGAGCGCCGGCTCATTCGCGACGCCATCGAGAACGGCTCGGTCTCTGCCCTGGACGACGTGATCGCCATCGTGCGGCGCACCGGCGCCCTGGACGTGGCGCGCGACGCAGCGGCCCGCGAAGCGGAGCGCGCCGTCCACGCCGCCCGGCAACTGCCCGCCGGGGAGCATGCCGGCAGTTTGATACAATTGGCGTCTCAGTTGTTGTCACGTCAATCCTGACGCCTGCCCGATGACTCGAGATGTCGGAATGTAGCGCAGCCTGGTAGCGCACTTCGTTCGGGACGAAGGGGTCGGAGGTTCGAATCCTCTCATTCCGACCAATCTTTCCCTTGCACTGGATGCCCTGGCCGGGTCCTGCCCTCGAGGGTAGCCCGTACGGCTTGGGGCCATGTTGCGCCGCAACGTCTGCTTGCAAAATGGGCGCCGCCTTTCGTTTACATCCCGCGGGCAATCGGCGATGATTTGTGGGTTTTCCCCCGGAAATCGTACAAATACAGCCCATGGCCGCCGTTGACACTGCCCTCCACCGTGAGAACGCCCCCGTGGCCCTGCCCGGGCTGGGGCGGGCCCTGATCCTCGCGGGCAAGCTGGAGCAGAAGTCGGCTGAAGACATCTACCGCCGGGCCGCGAGCAACAAGAGCAGCTTCATCGCCGAGCTGACCGGCTCCGGTGCCGTCTCGGCGGCCGATCTGGCCCACACCATGTCAGCCGCCTTCGCGGCGCCGCTGATCGATCTGGACGCGGTGGACATCCATCGCCTGCCCAAGGAACTGCTCGATCCCCGGATCTGCCACGATTACCGCGTGGTGGTGCTGGGCAAGCGCAGCAACCGGCTCGTGGTGGCCACGGCCGACCCTTCCGACCAGGCTGCAGCCGAGAAGATCAAGTTCGCCAGCCAGATGGGCGTGGACTGGGTCATCGCCGAGTACGACAAGCTGCTCAAGCTGGTCGAAGTACACGCGACCTCAGCCTCGGAGGCGATCGACAACATCGTTGGTGGCGACATCGAGTTCGATGAGTTCACGGCCGAAGCCGACGCAGACAGCGCCGACTCCACGACCTCGGAAGTCGAGGACGCCCCGGTCGTCAAGTTCCTGCACAAGATGCTGATCGACGCCATCGGCATGCGTGCCTCGGACCTGCACTTCGAGCCTTACGAGCACAACTACCGCGTGCGCTTCCGCATTGATGGCGAGCTGCGCGAGATCGCCTCACCGCCCGTGGCCATCAAGGACAAGCTGGCCTCACGCATCAAGGTCATCTCCAAGATGGACATCTCGGAGAAGCGTGTGCCGCAGGATGGCAAGATGAAGCTCAAGGTCGGCCCCGAACGGGTGATCGACTTCCGCGTCAGTACCCTGCCCACGCTCTTCGGCGAGAAGATCGTGATCCGTATCCTGGACCCGAGCAGTGCCAAGCTGGGTATTGACGCGCTGGGCTACGACCCGGAAGAGAAGGCGCGCCTGCTCAGTGCCATCGGTCGCCCCTACGGCATGATTCTCGTCACTGGCCCGACAGGCTCGGGCAAAACGGTGTCGCTCTACACCTGCCTGAACCTGCTGAACAAGCCGGGGGTCAACATCGCCACGGCCGAAGACCCCTCGGAAATCAACCTGCCCGGCGTCAACCAGGTCAATGTCAACGACAAGGCCGGCCTGACCTTCGCGGCGGCGCTGAAGTCCTTCCTGCGCCAGGATCCGGACATCATCATGGTGGGCGAAATCCGTGACCTCGAGACAGCCGACATCGCCATCAAGGCGGCCCAGACCGGCCACCTCGTGATGTCCACGCTGCACACCAACGATGCGCCCACCACTCTCACGCGCATGCGCAACATGGGCATCGCGCCCTTCAACATCGCCTCCAGCGTGATCCTGATCACGGCGCAGCGTCTGGCGCGGCGCCTGTGCCTCAATTGCAAGGCACCACTCGAGATCCCGAAAAAGACACTGCTGGACGCCGGCTTCAAGCCCGACGAGCTCGATGGCTCCTGGACAGCCTACCGCCCCGTGGGCTGCTCGGCCTGCAACAACGGCTACAAGGGGCGCGTGGGCATCTACCAGGTCATGCCCATCAGCGAGGAGATGCAGCGCATCATCCTGCGCGACGGCTCGGCGCTGGAGATCGCCGAGCAGGCCCAGGCCGAAGGCGTGCGCAGCCTGCGCCAGTCTGGCCTGCACAAGGTCAAGCAGGGTCTGACTTCGCTGGAAGAAGTCCTGGCCGTCACCAACGAATAAACACACGGGAGCTTCAGGGGACACCATGGCAACTGCACAACCCAAAGCCAAGGAACTGGTCTTCGAATGGGAAGGCAAGGACCGCAACGGCAAATTGATGCGTGGCGAGATGCGCGCCGCCGGCGAAAACCAGGTGCTGGCTTCACTGCGCCGCCAGGGCATCCTGCCGGGCAAGGTGAAGAAGCGCAAGATGAGCTCGGGCAAGAGGATCACGCCCAAGGACCTCACACTCTTCACGCGCCAGCTCGCCACCATGATGAAGGCCGGGGTACCCCTGTTGCAGGCCTTCGACATCGTGGCCCGCGGCAATTCCAACCCGAGCGTGACGCGCCTGCTCAACGACATCCGCAACGATGTCGAAACCGGCACCTCGCTGAGCACGGCCTTTCGCAAGTATCCGCTCTACTTCGACAACCTCTACTGCAACCTGGTCGAGGCCGGCGAAGCCGCCGGTATCCTGGACCAGCTGCTGGACCGCCTGGCCGTCTACATGGAAAAGACCCAGGCCATCAAGCAGAAGATCAAGTCGGCCCTGATGTACCCGATCTCGGTGGTCGTGGTCGCCTTCGTCGTGATCGCGGTGATCATGATCTTCGTGATCCCGGCCTTCAAGGAGGTGTTCTCCTCCTTCGGCGCCGACCTGCCCGCTCCCACGCTCTTCGTGATCGGTATGAGCGAGTTCTTCGTCCAGTGGTGGTGGCTGATCTTCGGTGGCATCGGTGGCGGCCTCTACTTCTTCTTCCAGGCCTGGCAGCGCAACCGCCGAATGCAGCAGGTGATGGACCGGATGATGCTCAAGCTGCCTGTCTTCGGCGCGCTGATCGACAAATCCTGCATCGCACGCTGGACCCGCACCCTGTCCACCATGTTCGCCGCCGGCGTACCGCTGGTGGAAGCCCTGGACTCGGTCGGCGGTGCCTCTGGCAACTCGGTCTATGAAGAGGCGACGGTCAAGATCCAGCAGGAAGTCTCCACCGGCACGAGCCTCACGGCGGCCATGACCAATGCCCATCTGTTTCCGACCATGGTTCTGCAGATGTGTGCGATCGGCGAAGAGTCTGGTTCGATCGATCACATGCTGGGCAAGGCGGCCGACTTCTACGAAGCCGAGGTCGACGACATGGTGGCTGGCCTGTCCAGCCTGATGGAACCCATCATCATCGTCTTTCTGGGCACTCTCATCGGGGGTATCGTGGTTTCCATGTACCTGCCGATCTTCAAGCTGGGCCAGGTGGTCTGATGCTGGTATCGCAGGGTTTCGACGCAGGCCTGGCCGGCGTCCTGGGGCTGATGATCGGCAGCTTCCTCAACGTCGTGATCTACCGCCTGCCCAAGATCATGGAGCGCCAATGGGCCGCTGAATGTGCCGAACTAGCCGGCAAGGTGCCCGAGGCAGCGGAGACTTTCAACCTCGTCGTCCCGCGCTCACGCTGCCAGCAGTGTGGCCACCAGATCCGCGCGTACGAGAACGTCCCCGTGCTTAGCTACCTGTTTCTGCGCGGCAAGTGCTCATCCTGCAGCACACCGATCAGCTTGCGCTACCCCCTGGTTGAACTGGTCACTGGGGCTCTTTTCATCTGGTGCGTCTGGCGCTGGGGCTTGACCGTGACGGGCCTGGCCTGGTGTGGTTTCTCGGCAGCCATCGTGGCGCTGGCCATGATCGACTGGGACACCACCCTGCTGCCGGACGACATCACCCTGCCCCTGCTCTGGGCTGGCCTGATAATGGCGGCGCTGAAGTGGAACCCGGCTGTCCATCTGCCGGATGCCCTCTGGGGTGCCGTCGGGGGCTATCTCTCCCTATGGCTGGTCTATTGGAGCTTCAGGCTCGTGACAGGCAAGGAAGGCATGGGCTACGGCGACTTCAAGCTGTTCGCTGCCCTCGGGGCCTGGTTCGGCTGGATGGCCCTGGTGCCCATCATCCTCATGGCCTCGGTCATCGGTGCCATCGTAGGCATCGCACTCAAGCTCAATAGCCGCTTGCGTGAGGGCGGCTATGTGCCCTTTGGCCCCTTCCTGGCCGCGGCCGGCTTGACGGCCATGATCTTCGGGCCGCAAAGCATCCTGCGTGCCGTCGGGCTCTGAGCGATGCGGGACGTGCTGCGTCTCGGCCTCACGGGCGGCATCGGCAGCGGCAAGAGCACCGTGGCCGGGCTGCTGAGCCGGCAGGGCGCCGCCGTCATCGATGCCGACGCCATCTCACGCCAAGCCACGGCTGCCGGCGGCGCGGCGATCGCTCCCCTCCGGCAGGCTTTCGGCCCCGGGCTGATCAACGCCGAAGGCGCCCTGGACCGTGAGCGCATGCGGACACTGGCCTTTAGCGACGCCACCGCCAGACAGCGGCTGGAGCAGATCATCCATCCCTTGGTAGGACAGGAAACGCAGCGTCAGGCCGATGCGGCGACGCGCGCCGGCGCGCGCTGCATCGTGTTCGACATCCCCTTGCTGGTGGAATCAAAGCGCTGGCGTAGCCAGCTGGACCGGGTGCTGGTCGTCGACTGCCACCCGGAAACCCAGATTGCGCGGGTGATGCTGCGCAGCCAGCTGCCGCGCCCCGAGATCGAACGCATCATGGCCCAGCAGGCCAGCCGGCTGCAGCGGCTGCAGGCGGCTGACCATGTGATCTGCAACGATGGGCTCGACCTCGCCGAACTGGCTGCGCTCGTAGCCAGTTCAGCCCCTCTCTTCGGGCTATGATCGGGCGTCGGGAAGCAGCAGCGTGATCACCTACGAATACCCCTTCAACGAGCGCATCAG
>JAIERT010000337.1 GCA_019746735.1 Burkholderiaceae bacterium
GGGCTCGGCGCTCACGCATCCGCACATCACGACCGACTACTCCGAGTCGCAGCTCGAGCTCATCACCGGCGTGCACGCCGGTGTGCAGGCCTGTCTGGATGAATTGACGGAAGTCCATCAATACACCTACCGCAGCCTGAACGAGGCCGGCGAGGAGATGCTCTGGGTCTCCAGCATGCCCTGCAGTCTGCCCACCGACGAGACGATTCCGCTCGGGCGCTACGGTTCGTCCAACATCGGCCGCGCCAAGAGCGTCTATCGCATGGGGCTGGGGCACCGCTATGGCCGGCGCATGCAGACCATCTCGGGCATCCACTACAACTGGTCCATGCCCGGCGTGGACAACGATGGCTACTTCGCGCTGATCCGCAACTTCCGCCGCCACGCCTTCTTGCTGCTCTACCTCTTCGGCGCCTCGCCCGCGGTCTGCGGCAGTTTTGTCGAGGGTCGTGCGCACGAGCTGCAGACGCTGGCCGGCAAGACGCTGTACATGCCGCACGGCACCTCGCTGCGCATGGGGCGCCTGGGCTACCAGAGCGAAGCCCAGGCCTCGCTCGCGGTGAGCTACAACGGCCTCGAAGGCTATGCCGCCTCGTTGCACGATGCGCTCACCCGGCCCTGGCCGGCCTACGAGGCGCTGGGCGTGCTCAACCCGGGGGGTGACTACATCCAGCTGGCCACCAGCCTGCTGCAGATCGAGAACGAGTTCTACGGCACCATACGCCCCAAGCGCACCATCTTCCAGGGCGAGCGTCCGCTGCACGCGCTGCGCGAGCGTGGCGTGGAGTACGTCGAGGTGCGTCTCATGGATCTCGATCCCTTCGAACCCGTGGGCATCCAGGCACAGACCCTGCGTTTCCTCGATGTCTTCCTGCTGCACTGCCTGACCAGCGCCAGCCCGCCCGACACGCCGCAGGAGATCACGGAGCTGGCGCGCAACCAGCACCTCACGGCTGCACGTGGGCGCGAGCCGGGGCTGCAACTGCTGCGGGGCGGTCGTGCCGTGTCTCTGCGCGACTGGGGGCTGGAGCTGGTGCAGGCCTGTGAGCCGATCGCCCGCGCCCTCGATGCGGCGCATGGCAGCAGCGACTACAGCGCCGCTGTGGCGGCGGCACGCGGCGGACTGGACGATCCCTCGCGCCTGCCCTCGGCGCGTGTGCTCGCGGCCATGGCAGCCGAGCACGACAACTCCTTCCTGCGCTTCGTGCGGGCGCGCTCGCAGCAGACGCGCCAGGAGCTGCTGGCCCGGCCCTGGACGCCGCAGCAGCAGGTCAAGTACGAGCTCATGGCCCGCCAGTCGGTCGAGGCCCAGCGCGCCATCGAGGCGGCCGACACCATGCCCTTCGAAATCTTCCGCCAGCAGTACGTCTCAGCCGCGCGGCTCGGACTGCCCGCGCGCGCGGCGGCGCAGGCCGTAGCGGCCTAAGAGCGCCAGACCCAGCACCAGGGCGAACCAGCCCACCACGCGTCCTTCGCTCAGCAGTTCCTGCACGGCGGGGGAGCGGGCAAAGTGGGGGCCGAGCAGGATGGCCACGCCGATCAGAGCGATCACGAGGCCTTTGAAGAGCAGATCCTGGTCGGTTTTTTGCATGGGGGGATTATCGGTCTTGCCCTGTACTGTTTCCGGTGACGTGGTTTGGCCGGGATGTGCGCCCGGCGGCGCACCTACTTTTGTCGAAACCCGCAAAGCGGGTTTTCTTTGCCTCGCCATGGCGCGCTAAGCGCGGGGTTCGCTCACTTTGCGCAGCAAAGTTACGCAAACACCAAAGTAGGCAAAAGAAGGCGACCCTGGTGTCTGTGACCCCGGCTGCGCCGGGGCAACCTGCGATGCTCGCGCCAGGCGGGAGCCGCGCAAACTCGGCTAGCGCCTCAAACATGCGCGTCTCTTGATCCGCCTGCCGCTGCGCGTCTCGGCACAGCCACAAGGGCATGAAAAGCCCAACAGCCGGGCCCCACAAGGACGCGCCATGGCGCGCCCTTGTGGTCTTTGGGCTTGGTGTTTGGCTCCCACCCCCGTCATGAGGAGGCGAGTCGCGCAGGGCTGAGCGGAGAAAGGGGCGCGCATGTTTGAGGCGCTAGCCGAGTTTGCGCGCACTCCGCTCAGACCGAGCAACGCAGCGTGCCCGCAGCGCAGCGGAGGGCCGACGAATCCGGCTCGCCTTTTCTTTTGGGTGCTTTTCTTTGGCGAAGCAAAAGAAAGTACCTCGCCCGCCGCGGCGAGACCCGGCAAAACCACGCAAGCAGAAACCCAACTTAGAAAAAAGAAAAGCCACCCGAAGGTGGCCCGCTCACGACGTACGGAACTCGCGAAAGGCGTCGTCGTCAATCTGTGCCATGGCTGCATTCAACCCTTCGGCCAGGGCGACGGCCTCCGATCGCAGGCCGCGCGAGCCGGAGTGGTGCGGATCCACACCGTCGATGGTGTATTCCCAGCCGAAGGTTCCGTCGCCGCGCGCCACCGCGGTCACCACGATGGCTTTGTCGCGGTAGACCTCGGCGCGCGTGCTCACTTCTTGCTCTTGGGATCGACGGACAGCAGTTCCGCCCCCACGCCTGCCGACAGCAGGCCCGTGCCGGCGTAGATGCCCAGCTTGGCGCGCGTGTCGGTGATGTCCAGGTTGCGCATGGTCAGCTGGCCGATGCGGTCCAGCGGGCTGAAGGGCGCGTCTTCCACCTTTTCCATCGACAGACGCTCGGGCGCGTAGGTGAGGTTGGGGCTCTCGGTGTTGAGGATGGAGTAGTCGTTGCCGCGGCGCAGCTCCAGCGTGACTTCGCCGGTGATGGCATGGGCCACCCAGCGCTGGGCGGCTTCGCGCAGCATGATGGCCTGTGGGTCGAACCAGCGGCCCTGGTAGAGCAGGCGACCAAGCTTCATGCCGTTCATGCGGTACTGCTCGATCGTGTCCTCGTTGTGGATGCCGGTCAGCAGGCGCTCGTAGGCGATGTGCAGCAGGGCCAGGCCCGGGGCTTCGTAGATGCCGCGGCTCTTGGCCTCGATGATGCGGTTCTCGATCTGGTCGCTCATGCCCAGGCCGTGGCGGCCGCCGATCTCGTTAGCCTTGAGGATCAGGGCCACGGGGTCGGCAAAGGTCTGGCCGTTCAGCGCCACCGGCTGGCCTTCCTCGAAGCGCACGGTCACTTCCTCGCGCTTCACCGCGACTTCGTCTTTCCAGAAGGCCACGCCCATGATGGGGTTCACGATGCGGATGCCGGAGTTCAGCTGCTCCAGGTCCTTGGCTTCGTGGGTGGCGCCCAGCATATTGCTGTCCGTGCTGTAGGCCTTCTCGACCGACATCTTGTAGTCGAAGCCGTTGGCGATCAGGAACTCGCTCATCTCCTTGCGGCCGCCGAGCTCGTCGATGAAGGTCTGGTCCAGCCAGGGCTTGTAGATCTTGAGCGCGGGGTTGGTCAGCAGGCCGTAGCGATAGAAACGCTCGATGTCATTGCCCTTGAAGGTCGAACCGTCGCCCCAGATGTTGACGTCGTCCTCCTTCATCGCGGCCACCAGCATGGTGCCGGTGACGGCACGGCCCAGCGGCGTGGTGTTGAAGTAGGTCACGCCGGCGGTGGAGATGTGGAAGGCGCCGGACTGCAACGCGGCAATGCCTTCGTGGGCGAGCTGGCGGCGGCAGTCGATCAGGCGTGCGAGCTTGGCGCCGTAGGCCAGGGCCTTCTTGGGAATGGCGTCGTAGTCGCTCTCGTCAGGCTGGCCGAGGTTGGCGGTGTAGGCATAGGGCTCGGCGCCCTTCTTCTTCATCCACAGCAGGGCGGCGCTGGTGTCCAGGCCGCCGGAGAAGGCGATGCCGACCTTCTGGCCGATGGGGAGGTTTTGCAGGATGGTGGCCATGGAAATGTCCAGTATTGTTTTCGAAAGCGTCGCGAGGAATCGTCAGGCGAGGCGCGGGTGCCCGAGGAAAACCGGAACGCACTTGAGGTGCGCGAAGCGTTCCTTGGGGCTGCAACGAAGCATCACGACTCCGCAGTAGCTTTCATCAGTCGAAGTGGCAGATGTAGTGGTACGGCTCAGTCACGCGGATCTCGAAGCTCGAGTTGCCCGGTACATTGAACTTCTCGCCGGCCGAGGACTTGACCCAGGCGTCCGAGCCCTTGAGCTTGTACTCGCAGCTGCCAGCCACGCATTCCATGATCTCGGGCGCGCCGGTGTTGAAGGTCAGGGTGGCGGGCAGGACGACGCCGACCGACTTCCTGGTGCCGTCGGCCAGGGTGATGCTGTGGCTGACGCACTTGCCGTCGAAATAGACATTGGCCTTGGTCGTGACGCTCACGCCGTTGTATTGCTCGGTGCTCATAGGGGACTCGGTAGTTTGCGGGGCGAACCCGCGATTTTAAGCCAGGGCTTATTTCAGGCGGCTGGCCCAGCTGGCGGCGTCAAAACCCACCGTTACGTCACGGGTGTTCCATTCCACCACGGGGCGCTTGATCACGCTGGCCTGGGCCAGCATCAGTGAGCGCGCGCTCTGGACATCGGATACGCCGGCCTGGGTGGCCGGATCGAGCTTGCGCCAGGTCGTGCCCTGGCGGTTGAGCAGCTTTTCCCAGCCGACCGCGGCCAGCCAGTGGTCCAGCCGGTCCTCGGGCACGCCCTGCTTCTTGAAATCGTGGAAGGTCACCGCCACCTGCTGCTCTGTGAGCCAAGCGCGCGCCTTCTTGACTGTGTCGCAGTTGGGGATGCCGTAAAGAGTGATGGTTTGCTTCATGGGCGACAATTCTGCGCTATGCCGAGTTTGAACACGCTACCCGACTGGCTCGCCCACTGCGAGCGCCTGCACCCCAAGACCATCGAGCTCGGCCTGGACCGGGTCAAGGCCGTGGCGCAGCGCATGGCGCTGCGTCTGGACTGCCCCGTGATCACCGTCGCCGGCACCAATGGCAAGGGCTCGACCTGCGCCATGCTCGAATCCATCCTGGGTCAGGCCGGCTACCGTACCGGGGTCTACACCTCGCCGCATCTGGTGCATTTCGAAGAGCGTCTGCGCCTGCAGGGCGAGGCCGTGCAGGCGGATGCCCTGCTGCCTTCGTTTGCGCGGGTTGAAGCCGCACGGCTGCAGGGCGAGGAGATCTCGCTGAGCTATTTCGAGTTCACCACCCTGGCCATCCTGGACTGCATCGCCCACGCGGGCGTGGACGTGGCCGTGCTCGAAGTGGGTCTGGGCGGGCGGCTGGATGCCGTGAACATCATCGACACCGACTGTGCCATCATCACCAGCATCGATCTGGACCACATGGAGCTGCTGGGCCCGGACCGCGAGAGCATCGGTCGCGAGAAGGCCGGCGTCATGCGCACGGGCCGGCCTGTGATCGTGAGCGACCCGATTCCGCCGCAAAGTGTGATCGATCACGCGACAGCCATCGACGCCGAGCTCTGGCGCTTCGGCCGCGACTTCAACTACTCGGGCGACAAGCAGCAGTGGGGCTGGGCCGGGCGCGGGCGGCGCTACAGCGGCCTGGCCTACCCGGCGCTGCGCGGCGCCAACCAGCTGGTCAATGCAGCCGGTGTGCTGGCCGCACTTACGGCCCTGCGCGAACAGCTGCCGGTCACCGCCCAGGCCGTGCGCAATGGCCTGGCCTTCGTCGAGCTGCCCGGGCGCTTCCAGATCATTCCCGGTCAGCCCACCCTGGTGCTGGACGTGGCGCACAACCCGCATTCGGTCGCCGCGCTCACCGCCAACCTCGATGCCATGGGCTACTACCCGACGACGCACGCCGTCTTCGGCGCCATGGCCGACAAGGACCTGGCGCCCATGCTCGCGCGCATCATGCCCCTGGTCGACCGCTGGTACTTCAGCGATCTGCCGACGCCGCGCGCGGCCAGCGCGGCCGATCTGCAGGCCCGTTGCCAGGCGCTCAACCCGCGTGTGCAGGCCCTTTCCAGTACCCATGCCGAGCCCCTGGCCGCCCTGCGTGCAGCCCTGTCCGCGGCGGACCCCGCTGATAGAATCGTGGTCTTCGGATCGTTCTACACAGTCGGTGGCGTTCTGAAGGAAGGCGTGCCG
>JAIERT010000135.1 GCA_019746735.1 Burkholderiaceae bacterium
GCCCGAAGAATCGCAAATTTCCGTCGTTGCGACGTCACAACATGAATTTGTCAACAGCTTATCAACAAATTACTTGGATAGGATTTGAACAAGTTGTGGGTGATCTGTGGATCGGCTTGGCTGCCTATCAAAGAATCCCGCATCGTGGATTCGGGGCAGGCTTATATGCAAGAAATCAGCCCCGAGGTGGCCTCTATTCTAACCAAATAGTCCATCCGGAACAATAAAAGTCAGCAAACACAAACTTACATTCCTGGATTGAGACGAGATGCGGGAGAAAAAATATTTTTGTCTCGCCGTGGTTGCGGCCACAAAAACCCCCAAACCCGACTCGGTTTGGGGGATGTCCCGGCGGTTGGGTCAGCGTTGCGGCCGGATGACCGCGTACTGGGCCCACTCCCCGCGACGGAACAGGACATGGACGGGTTTACCCTTATCCAGCTTGCCCAGCAGCGCCTCGAACTCCCGCACCGAGCCGACCTCGACATTGGCGAGCGCGAGGATGACGTCACCCTCGCGCAGGCCAGCCCGTGCCGCAGCCTCCACAGCCGACTCGACCCGCACCCCGCCCTTGAGCTTGAGGTCCTTCTTCTGGGCCTCGGTGAGATCGATCACCGTCAGGCCCAGGGCCGAGGCGGCGGCGGTGCGCGGCTTTTCTTCCTGCGCCTTGCGAGCCACAGGCTTCTCGGGCTCGAACTCGCCGATGGTCACTGTCAGATCCTTGGTCGCCCCGCGGCGGAACACTGTCAGCGTGCTGCGCGTGCCCGGCTTGATGCTTCCGACCATGCGCGGCAAGTCCGTGGACTTCTCGATCGCCTTGCCGTCGAGCCTGATGATGATGTCGCCGGCTTCCACGCCCGCCTTCTCGGCCGGGGCGCCCGCCTCCACGCCGCGCACCAGCGCCCCCTGGGGCTTGCCCAGGCCGATGGCCTCGGCCACCTCCTTGGTCACCTGGTCGATCTGCACGCCGATCCGGCCACGGGTCACCCGGCCACTGCTGCGCAGTTGTTCGCTCACCCGCATGGCCTCGTCGATCGGAATCGCAAAGGCAATGCCCATATAACCACCCGAACGCGAATAGATCTGGCTGTTGATGCCCACCACCTCGCCACGCAAGTTGATCAGCGGACCACCCGAGTTGCCCGGATTGATGGCCACGTCGGTCTGGATCAGCGGCAGATAGTCCCCGGTGTCCCGCTGTTTGGCGCTGACGATACCCGCAGTCACGGTGTTCTCCAGGCCGAAGGGCGAACCGATGGCCATGACCCACTCGCCCACCTTGAGCCGCCCCACGTCGCCGATCTTGACCGCGGGCAGGCCCGTGGCCTCGATCTTCACCACGGCCACATCGGTACGCTTGTCCGCCCCCACGATGCGGGCCTTGAACTCACGCTTGTCCGGCAGGGTCACGAGCACCTCATCGGCGCCATCGACCACATGCGCATTGGTCATGATGAAACCATCCGCCGAAAGGATGAAGCCCGAGCCCACGCCGCGGGGCTGCTCCTCGGGTTGCGGCCGACCGGAACGAGGTCCCTGACGCGGCACATTGGGCGGCACGGGGAGACCGAAGCGACGGAAGAATTCAAGCATCTCCTCGTCCACGCCTTCCTCGGCGCTACGGGCACTGACCTTCTCCAGGGTCCGGATGTTGACCACGGAAGGCCCGACCTGGTCGACCAGGTCCGTGAAATCCGGCAGGCCACGTGCCTGGGCCTGGGCCTGGGCCGGCTGCGCCGCGAAAAGCACGGCAAGCACCAGCAGCAACAGGCCAGCGACCCACCAGCCACGCCTTGCCTCCGCACGAGGGGACATCGATACAGCCAACACAGACATGTGAAACCTCATCTCGGATAGATCGAAGAATTAAAGCAAAAAGAAAAATGCCCGCGCGGCAACGGGATTCAAGGCAGACGTTCCAGGCCCTGGGCAAAAGCCTGCAAGGTCTGAGCCGGCACCTCGCCCACCAGGGTCAGCCACCAGGCGGCACCTGCCCCCCGTCCGCGCTGCACCAGGGCATGGGTGGCCCCCATGGCCTGCTGCCCCTCCTGCACATGGCGGCGTGGATCATAGGGCTCGATGAACAGCGAGACGGTGGCCAGGCCGTCCGAAAACACCCACTGCAGCGCCTCGCCACCCGCAGGCGCCGGTCGGCGGTAGCAACTCATGGGGCGGAACCCCGGGACCTCCTGGGCCAGCCTCCAGCCCTCGGCCTGGGGCGTGGTCTTGACCAGGGCTGGCGTCTCCAGCTTGTAGCCATCGGTATCACTCATCATGCGCTTGAGCTTGTCCATGCTCACCGGCGCGTCGAGCTGCAGTTCGGAAAAGGCCACTTGTTCCAGCACGCGCCCCTGGGCATCCAGGGTCTGCAGCTTGAGCATCAGGCCGGTCTTCTTTTCGCTCCAGATGCGGTAGCCAAAACGCAGGCCATCGCGCGGCTGCAACTGAACCACATCGGCCTCGAAGCCAGCCACACGCTCGCTGCCCTGCGTGCTGGCGCCATAGTTCTGATCGATGGCCGCGTCGACCACCTTGAGCAACTGCGGAAACAGGCCCAGCGATTCGCGCTTCTCTACCACGGCCACCCGGCTCTGTGGCGAAAAGGTGATGACCTCGTCATTGCGGCGGAAAGTGGAACGTGGTGTGCCCGTCAGGGCCTCCACCCGCTCCATCTGCTGGCGGCCGTCACAGACATGCCAGACCCGCGCACTGGATATGGCGCTACCCGATGACACCACCAGTGTTCCTATGTAGGCCCGCCGGCGCGAGGCTTCGTGCATGCGCTGCAACCACTCTGAAATGCTGCGCTCGCCGGGCACCGCGGCGGGCGTGTCGGCCCCGGCCGGTGCCAACGCCAGCAACAACGCCAGCGGCAACACCAGACGCAGGAGGGCAATCACTTTCATGGTCTGCCCGCTCAGCGCGCCGGGCGCTCAAAGGTCGCGTTGCGCAGAAAGCCCGCTGGCATCTGCAACGCCGAAGTTCCGCCTTGCTGCTGGTGGGCCGCGATCAGCTGGTCCAGCCGCGGGTCACGGATCATCACCGGCGGATCGACCGCCACGGCAGGCACCGGTGCCACAGTCGCCAGCTGCGGTGCCGGCGAATCGGGCCGCAATACCACCAGCTGCCAGCCCAGTACCGCCACGGCCGTCAGGGAACACAGGCCTGCCACCAGCTTCCAGCGCCAGACGCCATCGTTGGCACTGCTGCGAGTCGCACCCGGCAACCGTGTTGTTTGCGGCACCGCGGGCAAGGGCCGTGCTGTCCCCAGACGGGTGCGCAGGCGGGCGACAAAAGCCTCATCGCCAGCACCAAGGGCTGCCACGCTGCCATGCCGCAGCACCTCCCCGAACAGGTGGTAATCACGCCAGCAGGCACGCGCCTGCGGGTCTTCCCGCAAGGCATCCATGGCCTGGGCCAACTCGGCCGCCTGGATTTCACCATCCACCAGGGCCGACACCAGCTCGCCGGCATGCAGAGCCTGAAGTTTGGGGTCTTCTTTCATATCCATTCCTACCAACGTTTTCCGGTCTGGCGATCCAGCATCGGACGCACCCGTGCCGAAATGGCCTCGCGCGCCCGGAAAATGCGTGAGCGCACCGTACCGATGGGACAGGCCATGACCGTCGCAATGTCCTCGTAACTCAGGCCCTCGATCTCACGCAAGGTCACGGCCTGACGCAGATCCTCAGGCAAGGCTTCCAGGGCGGCCTGCACGGCGGCGGCAATTTCGCGCGCCGCCAGCAGGCTTTCCGGGGTTTCTTCTGCTATTGGTTCATTCCCGGGCTGGAAAGTTTCATCATCGTCTCCCGCCGGCCGCAGTGCCGCCTCGGTCAGCAGAGGGTCATGTTTGAGATCCAGCAGGGTCTTCTTGGCCGTGTTGACGGCAATGCGATAGAGCCAGGTGTAGAACTGCGCGTCGCCCCGGAACTGGTGCAGGGCCCGATAGGCCCGGATGAAGCTTTCCTGCGCAATGTCCTCGACCAGGTCGACATCGCGCACCATGCGGGCAATGAGGCGCTGGATGCGCCGCTGGTACTTGAGGACCAGCAACTCGAAGGCCCGGTCGTCCCCAGCCAGGGTCCGGGCAACCAGCTGGGCGTCGCTGTCAGCTGCAGGAGGCGCCGGTTCGCTCACGATGGCTCCCGTGGGGCAGCCGGCAATGCAGCCGCGTCGGTTGCAACAGCATAGACCGCGCGTCGCAAGTCGCTCCAGATCAGGGGCGCCTCGCCGCACTCAAGCCACAACCAGATTGCGCGGCCCTGCAAGGGGCGAAACTCCAGCAGCAGACGCTGCTGCCCGTCAAGTCGTGCATGGACAGAACCCAGCTCGGTACCAGCCACCGTGTCCCAGCGCCAGGACTGCCCGTCCCAGATCAGTTGTCCTTGGGGCGGCTGCAGCGCCGCCCGGACCGCCTGTGCCAGTACCAGCCCGCCCAGCAGCAACACCGGGATGCGCACGATATCCGGGGATGCCGATTGCCAGGCCCAGGCCCCGCAGCCCAGGGCCGCCAGCAGTGCCGGCACGACATACATCAGGGTGCGCATGGTAGAACGCCCCACCGGATAGGAAACCGCTGGGGCGCTGTGCATGGTGCCAGGTGGAAGACGCGCGTCAGACGCGTTTGAAGACCAGGGTGCCGTTGGTTCCGCCGAAGCCGAAGTTGTTCTTGACCGCAACGTCGATCTTCAGGTCACGCGCGGTGTTGGCGCAGTAATCAAGATCGCACTCAGGATCCTGGTTGAAGATGTTGATGGTCGGCGGGCTCTTCTGTGCATGCACCGCCAGCACCGTGAAAACCGATTCGATGCCACCAGCACCGCCCAGCAGGTGGCCGGTCATGGATTTGGTCGAATTGACCACGACCTTTTTCGCATGGTCGCCCAGCGCGGCCTTGATGGCATTGGATTCGTTGATGTCACCCAAGGGCGTCGAGGTGCCGTGGGCGTTGAGGTAATCGACCTGGTCCGGGTTGACCCCGGCGTTGCGCAGCGCGCCCAGCATGGCGCGGCGCGGACCATCCATGTTCGGAGCCGTCATGTGGCCCGCATCGGCACTCATGCCGAAACCGGCCAGCTCGGCATAGATCTTGGCGCCGCGGGCCTTGGCGTGTTCGTACTCTTCCAGCACCAGCACACCCGCACCCTCGCCCAGCACGAAGCCGTCGCGGTCCTTGTCCCAGGGTCGCGAAGCCGTCTTGGGGTCGTCGTTGCGGGTGGAGAGCGCGCGCATGGCGGCAAAGCCGCCGATGCCCAGCGGCGACACGGTGGCCTCGGCACCACCAGCGATCATGACGTCGGCATCGCCGTACTCGATCAGGCGGCCGGCTTCGCCGATGCTGTGCAGGCCGGTGGTACAGGCCGTCACGATGGCCAGGTTCGGCCCCTTGAAGCCATAACGCATCGAGACGTGGCCCGAAATCATGTTGATGATGGAGGCTGGCACGAAGAAAGGCGAAATGCGGCGCGGGCCACGGCTCGCGTACTCGGCATGCGTCTCCTCGATCAGCGGCAGGCCGCCGATGCCCGAACCGATCAGGCAGCCGATGCGCACCGCCTGCTCCTCGCCCAGGGCTTCGCCGGTCTTCAGGCCGGCATCCTCGACCGCCTGCACCGCTGCGGCAATGCCGTAGTGGATGAAGGTGTCCATCGTGCGCGCTTCCTTGGCACCGATGTATTTGTCCAGCTCGAAACCCTTGACCTCGCCGGCAAACTTGCAGGCGAAGGCACTGGCATCAAATTTGGTGATCAGATCAATGCCGGAACGCCCGGCCAGCAAGCTGGCCCAGGACTCGGCCACGGTATTGCCTACCGGGCTGATACAGCCCAGACCAGTGACGACGACGCGACGACGGGACATAGATTTCTGTAGGAGCTAGGAAATGGGGACCGCCGCAAGCGGAAGATGTCCTCTCACCGGACAGGCCGCTTGCAGGGTGGGCGACACGAACAAGGTACGCGCCGCGAACAGGCCATCAGGCCTTCTGATGCGACTTGGCGTAGTCGATCGCGTTCTGCACGGTGGTGATCTTCTCGGCGTCTTCGTCCGGGATCTCGATGCCGAACTCGTCTTCCAGGGCCATCACCAGCTCGACGG
>JAIERT010000115.1 GCA_019746735.1 Burkholderiaceae bacterium
GAACCTGCGACCAACGGATTAAAAGTCCGCTGCTCTACCAACTGAGCTAACGTCCCACTCAGCGGGACGCTATTGCATGCCCCGACAAGCCTTAGATTATAGCGTGTTTTTTGCGGCCGCTTCAAGCGCGGGCTGCGAGTTCGTTCAACACCCAGCCCGCTGCGCACTGGCCGAACGTCGCCGTCACCGACACCAGGGACCCGTAGCCGCTGCAGTTGAGACTGCCATCGCCCTCGACGGCACAGGATGCATCGGGGCCCTGCACCGCTTCGCGGCTGTAGACGCAGGTCACACCGATCTTGCGCCCCTCCTTGGGTGCGCCATGCTGCTTGCGCAGGCGGTAGCGCAGCTGGGCCAGCAGCGGGTCATGCGTCACCCTGGACAGATCCTCGATATCGACCTGGTGCGCGAGGCGCTTGCCACCGGCGGCACCCACGGTGATGAAGAGCGCCTGGCGTTCGCAGGCCCAGGCTGCCATGGCCGTCTTGGCCAGCACCTGATCACAGGCGTCGATGACGGCATCCACCCCGGCAGGCAGCAGCGCTGGCCAGTTGCCGGGCTCGACAAACTCCTCGACGCACTGCACCTGGCAGTCCGGGTTGATTTGTGCAATGCGATCCCGCAGGGCCAGCACCTTGGCTTGGCCCACCGTGGCTTCGGTGGCCTGGATCTGGCGGTTGATGTTGGACTCGGCCACGTGATCCAGGTCAATGAGTGTCAAGCGGCCCACGCCGCTGCGCGCCAGCGCTTCCACGGCCCAGGACCCCACCCCCCCGACCCCGACCACGGCGACATGGGAGGTACGGATGTGCTGCGCACCTGCCACACCGTAAAGGCGGACCAGACCACCGAAGCGACGTTCGGCCATGTCTGCGGGCTGCGTCATCGGTTTCAGGCCATGCGCTCCAGGCGCCACATCTGGTACCGGAAGCCGAGCACGGCCCCGGCCACGATGGCCGCGAAGGCCACGAGGCTGTTGAGACCCAGGGTGGACAGGCCCGTCAGGCCCTGGCCTATGGTGCACCCCATGGCCGTCACGCCGCCCACGCCCATGAGCACGGCACCCACAAGATGGTTGGCCACATCCTCGGTACTGCCAAAGCCCTCCCAGCGGAAGGTGCGGCCCCAGAGCGCCATCAGCATCGAGCCCGCGATGACACCGAAGACCGAGACGATGCCCAGCGTGAGCACCTTGCTCTTGTCGCTGTAGAACATGAGCCAGTCCAGGGTGTAGGAGACCGGCGCCACGAAGCTCAGGGCCTCGGCGCGGCCGGAATTGGTGGCCAGATAGACCTCTTCCAGAGTTTCGGGATGCTCGGCCAGATGGCCCAGGTGGCCGCTGACCCACCACATGGTGACGATGATGCCGCCGATGCCCAGGCCGGCCAGCAGATTGTCGGCGCGCAGGAACTGCTCCCCGCGCAGGGCCCAGACGATCAGGACGGCGCCGATCGACAGGCCCAGCACCAGCAGCAGCGTGACAGGGGCCAGGCCCAGTGGGCCTGCCAGCACCTGGGGCAGGCTGGCCGTGCCGGCGAAATCGACGGCGACGCGATCCACCGTGTCCACACGCAGCACGGCGGTGATGCCCTTCATGGTGGCGAAACCGGCCCAGCCCATGACCAGCAAGACGACGAGGGACTTGAGGCTGCCGCTGCCCACACGCACCAGGGTCTTGCTGCCGCAGCCCGAAGACAGCACCATGCCGAAGCCGAAGAGCAGGCCACCGACAGCAGCCGAAAGCCAGAGCCAGCGGTTGCCGCCATGCAGGGTCTTGGCTGGGTCGATGAAGCCGGTGTAGGCCAGCAGCGCGAAGCCGGCCATGGCCACGCCGATGGCCAGACCCCACTGGCGCATGCGCGTCCAGTCGCCCATGTTGACGATGTCGCTGACCGCCCCCATGGTGCAGAAATGCGTGCGCTGGGCAATCGCGCCGAACAGCAGCGAGAGCACAAAAGAAGCACCCAACACCAGAGTGTTGAGTGCGGAGATGTCGGTGGTTTGCATGCCCGGATTCTAAGGCCCGGGACACGGGCCCGCAGGGGCCTACTTCAGGCGCGGCAGGCGTTGCCGGGCAGCTGCGGCCGCCTCGGACTGGGGATAGGCCTTGATCAGGTCTTCCAGGGTCTTGCGCGCGGCCTTGGTGTCCTTGAGCTCGACCTGGCAGTTGGCGATCGAGAGTACGGCCTCGGGGGCACGCAGGTGATCCGGCGCCTGGGTCAGCAGATTGCGGAAATTCTGGATGGCTTCCTTGTAGTCCCGCGTGGCGTACTGCGCGTTGCCCAGCCAGAAGAAGGACGAAGGCAGATAACCACTGGACGGATAGCGCTTGATGAAGTCCGTGAAGACGTTCTGCGCCTCGGCGAAGTCACCCTTGCGGAACACCCCCAGGGCGGCGTCGAAATCACGCCGCTCGGCCGGCTCGGCCATGAACTCGCGACCGTCGACGATGACCTTGGATGGCTCGAACTTGCGCAGCCGCTCATCCAGCCCCGTGATCACGTCGGTCTGCTGGCGCTGCAACTCGGCCACAGCACGGGCCAATTGCTCGTTCTGACCCACCAGGCGCGCCATCTCGGTACGCAAGGTCTCGATCTGGGTCTGGAGATCCAGCAGGCTGCGACGCAGCTGCGAGTTCTCCTCCGTCAGACGGGTGATCTGATCGGAGGAACGTTGCTCTGACTCCAGCCGCATGCTTTCCACGCGCTGACGCAGATCGAGGATGGCGCGACGCGCCTCGTCATCGCTGAACAGGGCATGCGCCGCGGTGGTGCCCAGGGCACACAGCAGCAACGCAGCCAGACGCAGGATCCTGCTCATCTCGATGGGGTGCATCAGCGGTAGCTGATCTCGGCCCGGCGGTTCTTGGCCCAGGCGGCCTCGTCGCTACCGGAGGCCACGGGCTTTTCCTTGCCGAAGCTCACGGCCTCGACCTGGCTGTCGGCCACGCCCAGCAGACCCAGCGCGCGGCGCACGGCCTCGGCACGACGCTGGCCCAGCGCCAGGTTGTATTCGCGGCCCCCACGCTCGTCGGTGTGGCCTTCGACCACGACTTTGCGACTGCGGTCGGCGCGGATGTGACGCGCATGGGCATCGATCAGGGCCTGGAACTCGGGCTTGATCACATAGCTGTCGTAGTCGAAGTAGACCAGGCGCGACACATTCGCGATGGCCGCCTGGGCGGCCTTGCCGTCGTCGACCGGGGCCACCGTGGTCTGGGCCACGGTGCTGCTGGCGCCGCCGCTGCCGGCGCCGCCGCCCGTGGAGCGGTCGTCCACCGGCGGGTTGTCCAGGTTCACGGAAGAGCAGCCGGCCATCACCAGGGTGATGGCGCCCAGCAGCGCGAATTTCTTGATCGACATGTCTTACTCCTGCAGAAGGGATGGTATGAAAGGAATCAGTTGGATGTTTTCTGGAACGGGCCCCAGTCGGGCTCACGGATGTCGCCGCCCTGCCCGGCAAGCCGGGCCTTGATTTTCCCGTCCAGGGTCGTGGTCATGAGGGCCTCGCGATCCTGCTGCTTGGTCGCATACAGCAGCAGGCGGCTGTTGGGGGCAAAGCTGGGATTCTCATCGGCCGTGGTTTCGGTCAGCGCGGTGACGGCGCCTGTGGCCAGCTCCATCACATGCAGCTTGAAGACACCGCTGACCCGGGAAATATAAGCCAGCCAGCGCCCGTCGGCGCTCAGCGCCGGGGAAATGTTGTAAGAGCCGGTAAACGTCACGCGCTCCGGGTTGCCGCCTGCCGCAGGCATGCGATAGATCTGGGGGCTGCCACCACGATCGCTGACGAAATAGAGGTGCTTGCCATCATGGGAGTAGGTGGGCTCGGTGTCGATGCTGGACGACTGTGTCAGGCGACGCGGTTCGGCGCCGGAGGTGTTGACGTCCAGCGTGTAGAGCTGGGAACCACCGTCACGGCTCAGCGTCACCGCCAAGCTGCGACCGTCGGGCGACCAGGCCGGGGCACTGTTGGAGCCCCGGAAATTGGCCACCAGGCGGCGCTTGCCACTGGCCACGTCGTGGATGTAGACCACGGGCTTGCGCGACTCGAAGGACACATAGGCCAGCTGCCGGCCATCGGGCGACCAGCTGGGAGAGATGATGGGCTCGGGGCTGCTCAGGGCCGGCTGCGCACCTTCGCCGTCGGCGTCGGCCACCCACAGGCTGTAGCGCTGCTCGGCCTTGGTCACATAGGCGATGCGGGTGGAAAAGATGCCCTTCTCGCCCGTAAGCTTCTCGTAGATGAAGTCGGCGATGCGATGCGCGGACAGCCGCAGATCGGCTGCGGCAATGGCGTAGCTCTGGCCGCCAAGGTCACGCCCTGCGACCACATCCCAGAGCCGGAAGCGCACGTCATAGCGGCCATCCGCCAGGCGGGTGATGCTGCCGGTCACCAGCGAGTCGGCGCCAGCCTGGCGCCAGGGCACCAGATCCGGGCGGGCGTTCTCGTCAAGCTGAGGGGCGCGGGCGGACACACTGCGGAACTGGCCACTGCGTTCGAGGTCGGCCTGCACGATGGCACTGATCTTCTGGGGCGCCACGTCCTGACCCCGGAAGGGCGCAAAGGCGATGGGCAACTGGGTCAGCCCGACCCCCGAAACCTCGACACGGAACTGGGCCAGAGCCGGCTGGGCCAGGCCCAGGGCGAATGCCAGCAGCAGGCAGGAGGCCTCAAGCAGGCGGCGGAACGATGTCAGACGATGAATCATTTTTCCGGTTCAGACAGTACAGAGCGAAATATTTGCCAAAAGCGGCCTGGGCCTGCATGGTACACACTGCGAAACCCATGGCCCCGTCCAATATCCCCAGGCGCAAGAGGTAACTACGGATGAAGGCCACGACACCGGCTGCCACGGCGCGGCTCATGCTGGTTCGCTGGCCCGCCTGGTGGCGCTGCTGCGCCCAGGCCTGGCTGTATTGCTCGAGCTTGCGCCAGTAATGGCTGGGCGTGGGGTAGCTGTAGTGCAGCAGGGATGTCTTGAACCGACCGACCGTGCCACCCGCCACCAGCACACGCTCGTGCACCAGGTCGTTGCTGAAACGCGCCGCCTCGCGCCGGAACAGGCGCAACACATGGTCCGGCGTCCAGCCGCAGTGATGGATCCACTGGCCGCAGAACTGCGTCAGACGGGGAATCTCCCAGGCAGCGATTTCGCCGCCACCGTGCACCACGGCCAGGATCTCGGCCTGCAACGCCGGGGGCACCCGCTCGTCGGCATCCAGGGACAAGACCCAGGGATGGCTGGCCAACGCCAGGGCCCGGTTCTTCTGCGGGCCGAAGCCGGGCCAGTCCGCCGTGATCTCAACGCGTGCGCCCAGTCGCCGCGCGATCTCCACCGTGCCATCACTGCTGCCCGAATCCAGCACCACGATCTCGTCGGCAAAGGCGACAGAGCGCAGGCAGGCCTCGATGTTCGAGGCTTCGTTCTTGGTGATGAGGATGACGGAGAGACTGGACAAGATGCGCTGATACTTGCTGCTGAGCCCCGGGCTTGGGCATGCGCGCTGGCGACAATTGTCGAATCATACCTCCCCCTCACTAAGCAGCGCCTGTACACGGAGGCCGCCCCCAGTTCGGGTAGACTCAGCGACCTGCGGTCCGCCCTGTCCGCACCATCCCCAAGATCGCCGATGCGTTCCGCATGAGCGTTCCGCCATGACACAGAACAGCCCCGCCACTGCCAGCAACCGAGCACTCTATTTCCGTCTGCTAGGCTATGTCCGGCCCTACTGGAAACCGTTCGCACTGGCTGTACTGGGCATGGTGTGCACGGCAGCGACGGAACCGGTGTTTCCGGCGATCATGAAGTATCTGTTGGACAACGGTTTCAAGACCGGTGACAGCCGCCTGGTCTGGGCCATACCGCTGGGCATCCTGCTGCTGTTCCTGGTGCGTGGCATCCTCTCCTTCTGCACGAACTATCTGATGACCTGGATCTCGATCCGTCTGGTTCTGGACCTGCGCCGCCAGCTGTTCGACAAGATCCTCACCATGCCGACCCAGACCTTTCATGAACAGTCTGCCGGCAAGCTGATTTCGCGCCTCATCTATGACACGGACAACGTCAATCAGGCCGCCACCAACGTCCTCGTGACGG
>JAIERT010000201.1 GCA_019746735.1 Burkholderiaceae bacterium
TCGACCGGCCTGGTCGCGCTGGCCGAGATGGGCGACAAGACCCAGCTCCTGGCCCTCCTCCTCACCCTCAAGTTCCGACGGCCCTGGCCCATCGTGGCCGGCATCTTCGTGGCCACGGTGGTCAACCACGCGCTGGCTGGCGCGGTCGGCGCCTGGGTGACGAGCTGGCTCGGACCGGTCTGGCTGCGCTGGATCCTGGGCCTGTCCTTCCTGGCCATGGCGGCCTGGATGCTGATTCCCGACCGCATCGACGAGGACGATGATCCTCAGCGCTACGCGCGCTGGGGTGTGTTCGGCACCACCGTGATCGCCTTCTTCCTGGCCGAGATGGGCGACAAGACGCAGATCGCCACCGTGATGCTGGCCGCGCAGTACAGCGGCTGGCTCTGGGTGGTGCTGGGTACCACGCTGGGCATGATGCTGGCTAATGCGCCCGTGGTCTGGCTGGGCGAGCGCCTCACGCGACGCATCCCTGTCGCCCTCTTGCACCGGGTTTCTGCGCTGGTGTTTGCCGTGCTGGGCGTGGTCACGCTGCTCGGCTGGGTGGGCTGAACCGGTTCAGCCGGCAGGCTTGCGGCGGTAGATCAGGTAGTAGCTCAGGCCCACCAGCACGCTGCCCCCAAGCAGGTTGCCGGCGATCACCGGCAGCAGATTGCCCAGCATGCCCGTCCAGGTGACGGACGGTAGGGCAGCCAAGCCCGCAGGCCCGAAATGCTGCAGCAGCATGGCCAGGGGCATGAAGTACATGTTCGCGATGCTGTGCTCGAAGCCGGCGGCGACAAAAGCCGCAATGGGTGGCACCACGGCCACCGCCTTGTCCACCACGCTGCGCCCGGCCATGGCCATCCACACCGCCATGCAGACCAGCACATTGCAGAGCACGCCACGGAAGAAGGCCTGCATGGGCGGCAGCTCCTGCTTGGCCAGCGCGATCTTCACCACGGTCTGGCCGATGGCGCCCCCGTTGAGCCCCGCATGACCGCTGGCGAAGACCAGCACCGCCAGGCCGGCCGCGCCGACGAAATTGGCGGTACAGACCAGCACCCAGTTGCGCAGCAGCTCGCGGCTCGTGATGCGCCCGTCGGCCCAGGCCATGGCCAGCAGGTTGTTACCGGTGAAGAGCTCGGCGCCGGCCACCACGACCAGCAGCAGGCCCAGCGAAAACACCAGGCCGCCCAGCAGCCCGCTCGTCGCAAAGCCCAGGGTAGCGTCGGATTTCACCAGGGCAAACAGCATGGCGCCCAGGCCGATGAAGGCGCCCGCCAGCACACCCAGCATCAGCAGTTGCAAGGTGGGCAGTCGGGCCTTGGTGACGCCTACCGACTCGATGCGTTGGGCGATCTGTGCCGGCGCATAGGCGTCGGATCCGTAGAGTTCATTGGGGTCGGCCATGGGCGTACTCCTGCAGACACTTGGACTTATACTAAGCCCAGCGCCGATTTGACCCCGATTGCGGGCGCCGGAACCCTGGAGTTCCGAAGTTCAGCTAAAGCGGCGGGTGTTTCGAATTCGGAGACCCGGCCCGGCTGAGCTGCCGCGCCGGGTCTTGTTTTTTGTCATCCAGATGTTGATTGCCCAGCCCCAGACGATGAGCTTCGACACCGCCCTGCCCCTGCAGAGCGGTGCGAGCATCCGTGGCTACACCCTGGCCTATGAGACCTACGGCAGGCTCAACGCCGACAAGTCCAACGCGGTGCTGATCTGTCACGCGCTCAACGCCTCCCACCATGTGGCGGGTGTCTACGAGGGGCAGCCCAAGAGCGAGGGCTGGTGGGACAACATGATCGGCCCCGGCAAGCCGGTGGACACCGACCGTTTCTTCGTGATCGGTGTCAACAACCTCGGTTCCTGCTTCGGATCGACCGGCCCCATGCATGTGAACCCGGATACGGGTCGGGTCTACGGGGCCGATTTCCCCGTGGTGACGGTGGAAGACTGGGTCAACGCCCAGGCGCGTCTGCTCGATGCGCTGGGCATCGAGCAGCTGGCGGCGGTGATGGGCGGCAGCCTGGGCGGCATGCAGGCCCTGAGCTGGACGCTGCAGTACCCGGGCCGCGTGCGCCACGCCGTGGTGGTGGCCAGCGCGCCCAATCTGAACGCCGAGAACATCGCCTTCAACGAGGTGGCGCGCCGCGCCATCGTGACCGACCCCGACTTCCATGGGGGCCACTTCTACGCCCATGGCGTGGTGCCCAAGCGCGGCCTGCGCATCGCGCGCATGATCGGCCACATCACCTACCTCAGCGACGACGTCATGAACGAGAAGTTCGGACGCCAGCTGCGCGAGGGTATCGATCTCAAGTACAGCACGCAGGACATCGAGTTCCAGATCGAGAGCTATCTGCGCTACCAGGGCGACAAGTTCAGCGAGTACTTCGACGCCAACACCTACCTGCTGATCACGCGTGCGCTGGACTATTTCGACCCGGCGCGCCGGCACGAGGGCGACCTCAGCCGCGCCCTGGCGGCGGCGCGCTGCAAGTTCCTGCTCGTGAGTTTCACGACCGACTGGCGTTTCTCGCCCGCGCGCAGCCGCGAGATCGTCAAGGCCCTGCTCGACAACCGGCGCGAGGTCTCCTACGCCGAGATCGACGCCCCGCACGGGCACGACGCCTTCTTGCTGGACGATGCGCGCTACATGAACCTGGTGCGCGCCTATTTCGGCAACATCGCCGCGGAGGCCGCGTCATGAGCGACCGCACCACGCTGGAAAGCATCGCCAGCCTCGTGCCGCCCGGATCGCGCGTGCTCGACCTGGGCTGTGGCGATGGCGCCCTGCTTGCGCACCTGCAGGCCACCCGTGGCTGCACCGGCTATGGCATCGAGATCGCCGATGACAACGTGCTGGCCTGCACGCGGCGCGGCGTCAACGTGATCCAGCTCAACCTGGACGAAGGTCTGTCCATGTTCGGCGACCAGACCTTTGACGTGGTGCTGCAGATCGACACCTTGCAGCACCTGCGCAATGCCGAGACCGTGCTGCGCGAGACCGCGCGCGTGGGGCGTACGGGCATCGTGGCCTTCCCCAACTTCGCGCATTGGCCCAACCGGCTCAGCGTGCTGCTCGGGCGCATGCCCGTGACGCGCCGCCTGCCCTACCAGTGGTATGACACACCCAACATCCGCGTTGGCACGCATGCCGACCTCGAGGTGCTGGCCCAGCGCAACGGCCTGCAGATCCTCGACAGCTTCGGCCTGCACAACGGCCGCCTGATCCGCCGCTTGCCTAACCTGCGTGCCAGCACGGCGGTGCTGAAGTTTTCCCGCTGACGAACCGCGTCTTTCAGACCCGCAGGTCGGCGCCGCGCGTCTCGGGCAGGAAGAACCAACCCACGACCAGGGCCAGGCAGAGCAAGGCCGTCGGGTAGCCCAGGCCCAGCAGCACGCTGCCGGTCTGGCCCGCAATCAGCGTGACCATATAGGGCGAGAGTCCACCGATCCAGCCCGCGGCCAGGTTGTGCGGCAGACCGACGGCCGTGTAGCGCGTGCGCGCCGGGAACAGCTCGGACAGCATGGCCGTCTGCGGCCCCGTGACCAGGGCGACAGCCAGCACGGGAATCAGCAACAGCAGAAAGACCAGCAGGGGCTGATCAGCGACCCGGGCCAGGCCCGCGTAGACGGGGATGATGGACACCGCGCCCAGCAGCAGACCGGCCAGCACCACGGGCCGGCGCCCGTAGCGGTCGGACAGCGCGCCGCAGACATAGGTCAGCGGAAACAGGCAGAAGGTGGCGGCGAGCGTCACCCAGCCGGCCAGCACCGGGTCCATCTTGACCACGGTCTTGAGATAGACCGCTGCATAGACCTGGGAGCAGAAGAACAGCAGGCCGCCGCCGGCCGAGACGCAGAAGAACAGCAAGGCCATGCGGCCCAGGGTGTGGCGGTCGCGCAGGCAGTCGCGCAGCGGCGTCTTGGCCAGCTTCTGGCTCTGGCTCAGTTCGGTGAAGACCGGTGATTCGTGCAGGGCCAGGCGCGCCTTGACGCTGGCCAGCAGCAGCACGGCCGAGAACAGGAAGGGGATGCGCCAGCCCCATTCCTTGAAATCGGCCTCGCTGAGCCAGGTCTGCAGCAGCACCAGCTGCAGCGTCGAGGCCAGGATGCCCAGGCCGCCCATCCATTGCAGCACGCTGGTGGACGCGCCACGGCTTGCGACGGGCGCGTGCTCGGCCAGGTAGACATTGGCGCCGCCGATCTCGCCGCCCATGGCCAGGCCCTGGACCAGACGCAGCGCCAGCAAGGCGCCGGTCGCCCACCAGCCCCACTGCGCGTGCGTGGGCAGCAGGCCCACGAGGAAGGTGGCCACGCCCATGATCGCGATGGTGGCGATGAAGACCTTGCGCCGGCCGTAGCGGTCGCCGAAGGAGCCGAACAGGGCCGCGCCCAGCGGCCGCACCACCATGCCCATGCCGAAGGTAGCCAGGCTGTAGAGCAGGCCGGCCACGGGGTCGTCGGCCGGGAAGAAGAGCACGGCGAAGTGCACGGCCAGGGTGGCGAAGGTCAGGAAGTCGTACCACTCGATGAAGGTGCCAAAGCAGGCGGCCAAGGCGACCTTGCGGTAGCGGGCTTCCTCGGCAGGGTTGACGGGGGGCTGGTTCAAGAGGGGCTCCGGTTGGGGTCCTGTGGGCAATCGCCTAATATAGCGGCGCGGCGATCGCCGCCCCGCCAGGAGCCCGCCCATGAACGCCCGCCTTCCTGCCAGTGCCTTCGAGCCCGAACGCGCGCTGGCCGAGATCAGCCAGACCTGGGACCGCGAGATCGTGCCCCAGCTGCAGAACTACATCGCCGTGCCGGCCAAGTCGCCGATGTTCGATCCGCAATGGGCGCAGCACGGCTACATCGACACCGTGGTACGCAAGGCTGCGGCCTGGGTCGAGGCGCAGAAGGTCGAAGGCCTGACGCTCGAAGTCATCCGCCTGGAAGGCCGCACGCCGGTGCTCTTCTTCGAGCTGCCCGCGAGCCGCGGCGCCGGTGATGCCGAGGTGTCCGCCGAGACTGTGCTCATGTACGGCCACCTAGACAAGCAGCCTGAGTTCAGTGGCTGGCGCAAGGACCTCGGTCCCTGGACACCGAAGTACGAGGACGGCAAGCTCTACGGCCGCGGCGGTGCCGACGACGGCTACGCGGTCTATGCCAGCATCGCCGCCCTCCAGGCCCTCAAGAGCCAGAAGCTCGCGCACCCGCGCGTCGTCGGGCTCATCGAAACCTGCGAGGAGAGCGGCTCCTACGATCTGCTGCCCTATATCGACGCGCTGCGTGCCCGTCTGGGCGATGTGGGCCTGGTGGTCTGCCTGGACTCGGGCGCCGGCAACTACGACCAGCTCTGGTTGACGACCAGTCTGCGCGGCATGGCCAGCGGCGTGCTCAAGGTCGAGATCCTGAGCGAGGGCGTGCATTCGGGCGACGCCAGTGGCGTCGTGCCTTCGAGCTTTCGCATCATGCGCCAGGTGCTGGACCGGCTGGAAGACAGCAAGACGGGCCGCCTGCTGCCGCAAAGCTTTCACTGCGAGGTGCCGGTCGAGCGCATGGAACAGGCGCGCGCCACGGCCGCCATCCTGGGCGAGGAGCTCTACAAGCGCTTTCCCTGGGTGCACTACGACTGCGAGGGCGATACCCGTCTGGCCCTGCCCATGACGACCGATCCCGTGCAGGCCTTGCTCAACCGCACCTGGGCGCCGACGCTCAGCGTCACGGGCGCCGAAGGCCTGCCGGACCTGCAGAACGCCGGCAATGTGCTGCGGCCCTACACCGCTTTCAAGCTCTCGCTGCGCCTGCCGCCCCTGGTGGAGGCGGCCACGGCCGTGCAGGAGCTCAAGGCCCTGCTCGAGGACAACGCGCCCTACCAGGCGCGCGTGACCTTCGAAGGTCTGGGCTCGGCCACGGGCTGGAACGCGCCCGAGACGGCAGCCTGGTTCGGCCGCGCGCTGGACGCGGCTTCGCGCAACTTCTACGGTGCGTCCTGCGGCTACATCGGCCAGGGCGGCACCATCCCGCTGATGAACATGCTGTCACGCGGTTTTCCCAAGGCCCAGATGATGGTCTGCGGCGTGCTGGGCCCCAAAAGCAATGCGCACGGCCCCAATGAATTCCTGCACGTGCCCTATGCGCGTCGCCTCACGGCCGCGGTGGCGCAGGTCATCGCGCAGATGCCCTAGGGTCTGTTCACACTCATTTCACAAGATGCGTTGCGGA
>JAIERT010000382.1 GCA_019746735.1 Burkholderiaceae bacterium
ACTTGTGCAGCGGATCCGTCATGCAGTCATAGAGCGCGTCGAAGTTCTTGCCCACATTGGCGGCGAGCATGAACTGCTGGGCGATCAGGTCCAGCACGTCCTGCTTGGACTGGGCGGCCGCCAAGTTGGCGTAGAGGAAGTGATGACCCAGCGACTGGGCCGCTTCCTGCAGGTCCGAGACCCGGAAGGCCCGGATCGATTGAACGATATTCGTTCGTACGGTACGAAGTGGTGTATCCATCCCCGCGTCACTTTCTTGGCTAAAAATAGATTCCGTCAGGGCACGATCCGGCGAAAGCTCGCGTAATGATCGGCCGTGTAATAACAGGCATCGGGCGTTCTCGGCGCTCCACCACACACAATCCGGCGCATGCCCCGGTTGCGCGCGCCAGGCGTCGGGACGGTGTACTCGCGGTAGTAGCCGCGCTTGTGGGCCGGGAGCAAACGCTCGCGGTTGCCAAACACCGTGCCATCCTTTTCGTACGGAAACGGGCCGCCTTGAAGGATCAGGCGATAGGTTTCCGCACCCTGGCGTGGCAGTTCCCCCACCGACACCGTCATGGAAGCATCCACCGGTGCGGGGCCTCGTGCCCCGGCGCTGGTGGACAGCAAAGCTGACGCCAGCAAAAAGCCAGTGAGTACCAACTTGATGCCTGAGTAGCGCGCCATGAGTCGAACCTGTTATGACACCCGGGTTAACCCGGAAGATCCAAGCCCGGAAGTGTCGCAGATCGGGCTCCAAAAAGCAAGGGCCTGCTTAGCAAATAAGCAGGCCCTGCAGGGGCGATCGTCTGGTATCAGTGGGTACCCACTGATACCGATTCACTAGCGGATATTGGCGTCAGCGACTGTCAGTGCCGTCATATTGACGATGCGGCGCACGGTGGTGCTCGCCGTCAGGATATTGACCGGCTTGGCCTCGCCCAGCAGGACCGGGCCGATGGCAATATTGCCGCCCGCTGCGGTTTTCAGCAGGTTGTAGGCAATGTTGGCCGCATCCAGATTGGGCATGACCAGCAGGTTGGCCGAGCCGGCCAGGGTGCTGTTGGGCATGATGGCCTGGCGCGCTGTCTCGTCCAGGGCGACGTCGCCATGCATTTCCCCCTCCACCTCGAGCCAGGGCGCCTGCACGCGCAGCAACTCCAGGGTCTGGCGCATCTTCACCGCGCTGGGCTGGTTGCTGCTGCCGAAGTTGGAATGGCTGAGCAGGGCGGCCTTGGGACGCAGGCCGAAACGCATCATCTCCTCGGCCGCCATGATGGTGATCTCGGCCAGCTGCTCGGCCGTCGGGTCGTAATTGACATGGGTGTCGACCACGAAGACCTGGCGATCCGGCAGGAGCAGGCCATTCATGCACGCATAGGTGTTGACGCCGGGCCGCTTGCCGATGACCTGGTCCACGTACTGCAGGTGCATGGCGTTGGTGCCCCAGGTGCCGCAGATCATGCCGTCCACATGGCCCTTGTGCAGCAGCATGGCGGCGCATCTCGATCTTGGCGATCGGCACCGTCACGCCCTTGCGCTCGGTCATGCGGTGGTAGGTCTGCCAGAAATCGCGGTAGCGCTCGTCATGCTCGACGTTGACCACGTCATAGTCCTGGCCTTCCTTGAGGCGCAGGCCGAACTTCTCGATACGCTGGGCGATGATGGCCGGGCGGCCGATCAGCGTCGGGCGCGCGATGCCTTCGTCGACGACGATCTGCGCGGCGCGCAGCACGCGCTCCTCTTCACCCTCGGCATAGGCCACCCGCTTCTTGGCCGCCCGCTTGGCGGCCTGGAAGATGGGCTTCATGGTCGTGCCCGAGGCGTACACGAAGGTCTGCAGGCGTTCCTTGTAGGCCTCCATGTCCGTGATCGGGTTCTGTGCCACGCCGCTGTCCATGGCTGCCTGGGCCACGGCCGGGGCGATCTTGATCATCAGGCGCGGGTCGAAGGGCTTGGGGATCAGGTAGTCCGGGCCGAAGCTCAGCTTCTCGCCAGCGTAGGCCGCCGCGACCACCTCGCTCTGCTCGGCCTGGGCCAGCTCGGCCATGGCGCGCACGGCTGCGATCTCCATCTCGTCCGTGATGGTCGAGGCGCGGGCGTCCAGCGCACCGCGGAAGATGTAGGGGAAGCACAGGACGTTGTTGATCTGGTTCGGGTAGTCGGTGCGACCCGTGGCCATGATGATGTCGCTGCGTGCGGCGCGGGCCTCGGCCGGGTCGATTTCCGGGTTCGGGTTGGCCAGGGCGAAGACGATGGGCTTGGGCGCCATCTTCTTGACCATGTCGGCCTTGAGCACGCCACCGGCGGACAGGCCGAGGAAGATATCGGCGTCAACGATGACGTCAGCCAGCTTGCGGGCATCGGTCTTCTGCGCGTAGCCCCGCTTGTCGTCGTCCATGAGCTCGGTACGGCCTTCATAGACCACCCCAGCCAGGTCGGTCACCCAGATGTTCTTGCGCTGCATGCCCAGTTTGACCAGCAGGCCCAGGCAGGCGAGCGCGGCGGCGCCGGCGCCAGAGGTGACGAGCTTGACGTCCTTGATGTCCTTGCCGGCGATCTTCAGGCCATTGAGCAGGCCGGCGGCCACCACGATGGCAGTGCCGTGCTGGTCGTCGTGAAAGACCGGGATCTTCATGCGTTCGCGCAGCTTGCGCTCGACGTAGAAGCAGTCCGGGGCCTTGATGTCTTCCAGGTTGATGCCACCAAAGGTGGGTTCCAGAGCGGCGATGATGTCGACCAGCTTGTCCAGATCCTTCTTCTCGTCAACCTCGATGTCGAAGACGTCGATGCCGGCGAACTTCTTGAACAGCACGCCCTTGCCCTCCATCACCGGCTTGGAGGCCAGCGGCCCGATGTCACCCAGGCCCAGCACGGCTGTGCCATTGGTGATCACGGCGACCAGGTTGCCGCGGCTGGTGTACTTGTAGGCAGCGGCGGGGTCGCGGGCGATCTCCTCGCAGGGTGCAGCCACACCGGGGGTGTAGGCCAGCGCCAGGTCATGCTGGTTGACCAGCTGCTTGGTGGCCGCGATGGCGATCTTGCCGGGGGTGGGGAACTCGTGATATTCGAGAGCGGCGCGACGAATCTGGTCGCGCTTGTCGTTGGACGACGGGGTGCTGGACATCTATCAACTCCTGCTGCAGGCCAGGTTTCGACTTGGGTCCGGGTCATGCGACGATCCGCAAGGTCCCCGTCCCAACGGCCTGCTTCTATGGGGAATCGGATTGTAGACCTCGAAATCGCACATTCCGTATGTGGAATCCGCGAATGAAGTGCATCGGCTTTTACTTATAGGCAAAACTGTACAGGCCTTGAGTCGTCAGGCCTGTACAGGTGCCGGGGCCAGCGCGGCTTCCGGGTGGGCTCGCCCCCAACGCTGCCAGGCCTTCTCGTGAAGGAAGAAGGCCACGGCCTGCACCGTGGGTTCGAGCAGGCTCAGCGTGAGTGACATGAGCAGATGGCCCGTGACAGCGTAGGCGACCAGTGCCGCGACGACGATGTGGAGCACGTAATAGCTCCCCGTCTTTTTCAGGGTGGGCAGATGGGCGCGTGCGAACTTGGCCATGGAGCACCTTTGCTAATAACTATGAAATTAGCAGAGATGATAGGAATTTTCGCAAAGACCGGCCAATTGCATTTGCCTAAGCACGGCATAGACCCCGCGCCGGGGTCCGGCGCTCAGGGGCGCATCAGGGCTTCAATCTCGTCCGCATGCACGGGCACGTCGCGTGTGATCAGCTCACAGCCCTGCTCTGTCACGAAGGCATCGTCCTCGATGCGGATGCCGATGTTCCAGTATTCCCTCGGCACGTCCTCGGCCGGGCGCACGTAGAGGCCGGGCTCGATGGTCAGGCACATGCCGGGCTTGAGGATGCGGCTGGGGCGGTCCTTGATGACTTCGCCCGACAGCGGGTCCTTGCGCTCGCTGGTCTTGCCCAGCTCGCTGTGCTCCACATAGCTGCCGCAGTCGTGCACGTCCATGCCCAGCCAGTGGCCGGTGCGGTGCATGTAGTAGCGGAAATAGGCGCGGCTGGCGATCACGTCGTCCACCGTGCCGACCTTGTGTTTGTCGAGCAGACCCAGGTCCAGCAGGCCCTGGGATAGGACCCTGACCGTGGCCTCGTGGGGTTCGACAAAACGTGCGCCGGCGTGGGTGGCGTCTACCGCGGCATCCTGTGCCGCGAGCACCAGCTCGTAGAGCGTGCGCTGGGGGCCGGTGTAGCGTCCATTGGCCGGGAAGGTGCGCGTGATGTCACTGGCGTAGCCGTCCAGTTCACAACCGGCATCAATCAGCACCAGCTCACCGTCGCGGATGGGCGCATTGTCGGCGCGGTAGTGCAGCACGCAGGCGTTGGCGCCTGCAGCGACGATGGAGCCATAGGCCGGGTACTGCGAGCCGTGGCGGCGGAATTCGTGCAGCAGTTCGGCGTCCAGGTGGTACTCGCGCACGTCCTGGCCCGCGCGCAGCATGCGGGCCGACAGCTGCATGGCGCGGATGTGCGCACCAGCGCTGATACGCGAGGCGCGGCGCATCACGTCCTGCTCGTAGGCGTCCTTGACCAGGCGCATCTCGTCCAGCAGGGCGCAAAGGTCACGCTGGGATTCGGGGCAGAGCGCGCCGTAGCGCACCCGCGCACGCACGGCCTTGAGCCAGCCCTCGATGCGGGCTTCCAAGCCCGCATGCGTCGCAAACGGATACCAGACCGTGGCCTGGTTCTCGAGCAACTTGGGCAGGCGTTGCTCCAGTTCGGTCACGGGGAAAGCTGCGTCAACCCCCAGCGTCGCAGGTGCCGCCTCGGGGCCCAGACGTATGCCGTCCCAGATCTCGCGCTCGAGGTCCTTGGGCTGGCAGAACAGCGTGGTGTGCCCGGAGCTGGTGATCACCAGCCAGGCGTTGGGTTCGCCAAAGCCGCTGAGGTAGTGGAAGTAGCTGTCGAAGCGGAACAGGAACTCGCTGTCGCGATTGCGCAGGTGCTCGGGCGCCGTGGGCACGATGGCCACAGCGTCGGGGCCGAGCTGGGCGGCCAGGCGCGCGCGGCGCTGGGCATAGAGGGCGACGGTGTCGATGGTGCTCATGGGCGGGCAGTCTCGTTGAGTTGCGCCAGGCGCTCGGGCGTGCCCACGTCGGTCCAGGGCCCGGTGTAGAGCTCGGCGCTGATGCGCTGATTGTCCATGGCCTGACGCAGCATGGGGGCCAAGGGGGCTTTCACGCCTTGCGAATTACCGGCCGGGATCTCGCACCAGGGCCGGGCGAAGAACTCGCGCCGGTACAGGCCTATGGTGCTGTAGGTGTGCTTGAGCGCCGCCTGGTTCAGGGCCAGCTGCCGGCCGGGCGCGTCGGGGTCCTTGGCCAGGCCAAAGTCGCCCTGGGGGTTGTGCGGCGGGTTGGGCACGAGCCAGAGGTGGGCCAGCTTGTCGCTGCGCGCGAAACGCTGCACGGCCTGCATGGAAAAAGGAAAACCCGGAGCGTAGACGTCGCCGGCCACGATCCAGAAGATGTCGCTCAGCAAGGGCAGCGCGCGCACGATGCCACCGGCCGTCTCCAGCGCCCCGCCGAAATCCAGGCCTTCCCAGGAGTAGCGGACGTTCAGAGGGCGGCCCTCGCTGCTGCGGGGCTCGGGGCCGAAATGCGCGGGAATCTGTTCACCGAGCCAGGCGGTGTTGATCACGACGTCGTCGAAGCCGGCCGCGGCCAGGGCGTCGACATGCCACTGCAGCAGCGGTTTGCCTTGCACGCTGAGCAAAGGCTTGGGCGTGGCGTCGGTCAGCGGGCGCATGCGCTCGCCGCGACCGGCGGCCAGCAGCATGGCGGTGATGGAGTTGGAGGCTTGCACAGCCTGCACTGTAGACCATGCGCTCGGGTATCAGCCGGCGCTGCAGAAGCCATAAGGCGGCCCCGGTAAAATGCCGGGTTTACCCCCGACACCCCCCACCGGAGCGGCCTTACATGGCAAACACCCGACAGATGGCCAACGCAATCCGCGCGCTGGCAATGGACGCAGTACAACAAGCCAACTCCGGACACCCGGGCGCCCCCATGGGCATGGCCGACATGGCCGTCGCGCTCTGGGGCGAACACCTCCAGCACAACCCTGCCAACCCCCTGTGGGCCGACCGCGACCGTTTTGTGCTCTCCAACGGTCACGGCTCCATGCTGATCTACGCCCTGCTGCACCTCACGGGCTACAAGCTGCCCATGCAGGAGCTCAAGAACTTCCG
>JAIERT010000215.1 GCA_019746735.1 Burkholderiaceae bacterium
GGCATTCCGCTGATGACCGCGCCCAACGACATCTATTACGAGATGCTGGCCGAGCGCCTGCCCGGCCACGGCGAGCCCGTGCCCGAGCTGCAGGCGCGCGGCATCCTGATGGACGGCAGCACCAAGGATGGCAAGCCGCGCCTACTGCTGCAAATCTTCAGCCAGCCTCTGCTGGGGCCGGTGTTTTTCGAGTTCATCCAGCGCAAGGCCGACGAGGGCTTTGGCGAGGGCAACTTCAAGGCCCTGTTCGAGAGCCTGGAGCGCGACCAGATCCGCCGCGGCGCGCTCAAGGTCGGGGACTGAAGCGCGCCTCAGTGCGGCTGCCGTGGCGCGCAGCGCTCGCGCAGCAGCAGGGCCACAAAGACCAGGCCTGCGCTGAGGCTGGTGTGGCCGCTGTAGCTGACCAGGCCCAGGGCCCAGCCCTGGCTGCCCACGGCCACAGCCAGCGCGAGCAGCAGGCCGACCCAGCCCACCAAGTGCAAGGCGCGCGTGCAGCGCGGTGCCAGGGTGCGGCCGAACTGGATCTCCTGAACCCGCTCGGTGGCCAGAGCCAGCGCGGCAAAGCCCAGCAGGCTGGCCAGGAAGATGAGGCTGTGGTTCATGCGCGCTCCCCGGCCGTGCCTGGCATGGCCACCACGGATGCGTTGCGACGCACCGGCAGCGCAGCCTTGCGGTGCCGTGCCAGGCGCATGGCCAACATGGCATGCAAGGCAGCCAGCGCCCAGAGCATCAGGTCCATGCCTGCGTAGACCCAGTCACCCTGCGCCAGGCTGTGCCAGAGCGGACGCGTGGTCGTGAGCGCATTGATCATGGGCAGCAGGGTCAGCGCCGCCGTGGCCACCCAGAGCTGGACGAGCCAGGCCTCGCGCGCCGGGCGCAGCATGGCGTGCGCCAGGGTCAGGGCCCAGACGATGAAGAAGACGTGGATCTCCCAGTCACCGCGGCGCTCCAGGTCCAGCGGCAGCAGGCGGTTGGCCCAGAGCAGACCGACCATGGCGATGGACAGACCGGCAATCGCGGCGATGTTGAACCGCTCCACGAGACGAAAACCGACGTAGGGGCGCTCCGGATCGGGCAGCTTCTGGCGCCGTTTGACGATCCACATCACCAGCCCCGTGCCCACCATGGCAGTACCAGCCAGGCTGACGATGAAATAGAGCCAGCGCAGCGTGGTGTCGCTGAAGCGCCCGAGGTGCAGGGCGTAGAGCACGCCGCGCGTCTCGGCCGCGGCGCCGACACGGTCCTTGACCTGCAGCAGCTGGCCGCTGGCGCCTTCGAACAGCAGGTACTGCGGGCTCATGGAGACGCGCCCCTCGTCGCCGCGCGTGACGAGGACACGCGCGGCCGCATCACCCGGATGGTTCACGATGACGCGCTCGACGTTGTGCGGCCCCCAGCGCGCCTGCGCCTGGCGCACCATGTCGACCACCGGGGCCAGCGCGGCCTTGTCGCCACTGGCCTTGCCCGAGGGAGCCGCGGCGCTGAGCTCGGCCGTGAGCTGCTGGCGCTCGAGCGGGGTCTTGAAGGCCGCCTGGTCGCCCCAGGGCATGTACATGGCCATGAGCGTGACGAGGCCCGTGTAGGTGATCATCAGGTGGAAGGGCAGGCCGAAGACCGAGAGCGCGTTGTGCGCGTCGAGCCAGGAGCGCTGCCCCTTGCCCCAGCGGAAGGTGAAGAAGTCGATGAAGATCTTCTTGTGCGTGATCACGCCGCTGACGATGGCCACCAGCATGAACATGGCGCAGAAGCCGGCCAGCCAGCGGCCCCAGAGGACGGGCATGTAGTGGAACTGGAAGTGGAAGCGGTAGAAGAACTCGCCGCCACGGGTGTCGCGCGCGGCGACCTTGGCGCCGGTGGCCGGGTCGAAGGTGGCTTCCTCGAAGCCGGGCTGGCCCGGCGCACGCGGCGCCACGCGCCAGAAGCTGCTCACGCTGTTGCTGCGCTCGTCGGGCAGGCGCAGGCTGCACTGCGTGGCCTGAGGTGCGAGCACGGTGAGCTGGTCCACGACGCGCTGCGCCACCAGCGCCTGGTCGGGCACCCGGGCCTGGTGCGGCAGCTCGGGCCGCATCCACTGCGAGATCTCGTCGCGGAAATAGCTCACCGTGCCGGTGAGGAACATGGCGTAGAGGAACCAGCCCGTGAGCAGACCCGCCCAGATGTGCAGGTCCGACATGGTCTGGCGGATGCCGCGGGCCTTGGGCGCCTCCCCCTTGCTCATGGCGCACCTCGTCCGGCCCAGACCCAGCTCGCGGCCAGCAGCAGCGGCAGGGCCGCCAGCAACAAGCCGGCCCAGGCGCGCCGCGCACTGCCCACGGCAAAGACCCAGATCACCGCGCCGGTGTAGACCCCAAAGCTCGCCAGCATGCCGGTGAGCACGGCTTGCGGCCGGCTCATGGGCAGGGCCAGCGCGGCCACACTGAGCAGCGCCGCAAGCGCATATCCGCCGAAGAGGGCCGCCACGATGCGCGAGATCAGCGGACCGACATGGCGGATCCGGTGCAGGACGGTGTTCACTTGCTCTGGTAAGGCGCTGCCGCAGGCCCGGCGGGCAGGGGCTCCAGGCCTTGGGGCTGCACATAGCTCAGCGTGGTGCTGTAGCTCACGCTGTCATATTTCTCGGGGCCGCCGGCACCGGGGCGCTCGCCCGGCGTGCGCTCGGTGTGGCTGACCTCGGCCACATAGGGGCCCTTCCAGGGCAGGCTGAACTGCACCCGGCCCTCGGCATCGGTCTGCGCTTCGCGCGTCCAGCCCGACTGGGTGACCAGCGTGACCTTGGTCTTGGCCATGGGCCTGCCCTGGAAGTAGAGCCGGAACTCGCCGGCCTGGCCGGTGGGCACCAGATCGAGCACGAGGCGCGGCTCCTGCGCGGCGAAGTCGGTGATCAGGCGTGCGGCCGGGTGGTACCAGCCCTTGCCGCCATCCTTCATGTTGTAGAGCGGGTAGCGGGCCTCCTCGGCCACGATGCTCTCGCCCTGGCCGGCCTGGAAGGGCAGCATGTAGGCATCGCGCGCTTTGACAGCCTGGGCGCTGGTCTTCACGTTCTTGCCGGCAACCAGGGTGGCCGTGGGCTGAACGAACTTGTCGAGCAGGCCCGGCGAGACCTCGCGCAGGTTTTCGCCGAACTCGCCGAAGCGCAGAACCGTGCCCTGGCCATCGGCCGTTTCGAGCCAGATCTGATGGGCCTGCACCGTGCCTGCGGCACAGGCCAGGGCTGCGAGAGTGATCCAGAGTTTTTTCATGCGGGCTTCCTTGGGAAGGGATAGATCAGCTGATGAACATCAGAAGTCGACGGTGGCCGAGACCACGAGGGTGCGCGGGGCGTTGGCGTATGTCATGAACAGAGGGTTTCGCCGGGCGGAGAAAGAAAACGCATCCGACATTAATAGTGATACGAATGATAATGGTTTTTATTATATACATGAAAAAGACAGCCGCCCTCGTCGTGATACCCGGCTCAGTCCCGGGAGCGCGGCCGCAGGATCATCTGGTCCTGCTGCAGCAGGATGTCGAAGCGCGAGAGAAAGCTCTGGCCCAGCAGGGCATCGCTGCTGCCCGCGCCCGTGAGACCGACGCCCACCCGCACGGCCGAGACACTGACCGGGCCGACCGCCACCGGAACACCAGCCACGATGCGGCCGGGACGCTGGCCGTTGGCCGTCATGAAAACGGCCGCCTCCCCCGCCCCCAGGCCCGCCTTGCGCGCCAGCTCTTCGCTGACCGACACCAGGGAGGCGCCGGTATCCACGAGGAAGTTCACGGGCTGGCCATTGACCAGGCCCTGGGCATAGAAATGCCCGTCGCGCGCGCGCGGGATCACGAGCTCACCGCGGGCGCTGATCGTCACGGGCGCAGGCTGGAGATGGCCGTCCATGAAGTAATAGAGCACGCCCATCACCACCAGCCAGAAAGCCAGGATGCCCAGCGTGCCACGGCGCACGCTGCGACCCAGCCGGGCCCTGGCCTCGTCTTCCTGCTCGTCCATGGGCACGCAGTATCTCAGGCCGCCAGCAGGACCTGGTTGCGGCCCTGACGCTTGGCGAGGTAGAGCGCCACGTCGGCCTCCTTGAGCAGGGCCTCGGCATCAGCCTCGTGGCGCGGCTGGCCTGCGGCCACGCCCATGCTGATGGTGACGACGGGCGCGGCCGGTGAATGCGCGTGGGGCATGGCCTCGCCCTCGACGGCCGTGCGCAGGCGCTCGGCGAGCTCACGCGCGGTGGCGGCGTCCGCACCGGGCAGCACGACGACGAACTCCTCACCGCCGTAACGCGCCACCAGCTCACCGGCGCGGCGCGCTTCGCCGGCCAGCACCGCGGCCACGCGGCGCAGGCATTCGTCACCGGCCTGGTGACCGTAGTGGTCGTTGTAGGCCTTGAAATGGTCGACATCGATCAGCACCAGCGCCAGCGAAGCCCCCTGGCGCGCGGCGCGCTGCCACTCCTCGGCCCAGGCCTGGTCGAAGCGGCGACGGTTGGCCAGACCGGTCAGCGCGTCGGTGCTGCTGAGCGCCGCCAGCTGCCGGTTGCTGCGCTCGAGCTCGGCGGTGCGTTCGCGCACGGTCGCCTCCAGGCCTTCGTTGGCGCTGCGGATCTCCTGCTGCAGACGCGCCTGCTCGTCCATGTCCTCGCGCAGGCGGCGGGCGAAGCGCCAGCCCACCCAGAGCAGCAGCCCCAGAGCGGCCATCCGCAGGGCATAGGTGATCTGGCGCAGGCGCTGGACCTCGCGGTTGCGCTGGGTCAGCTCCTCGCTCAGTGCACTGATCACGGATTCGGTGGTGATCTCGTAGATCTTCTTGGCCAGCACATAGTCGTCTTCGATCAGTACCTCACGGGCACGGCGCCAGTTGCCCACGCGCATGTAGCGCAGCGAGCGGGCCTCGGTGGCGCGCAGGCCCTGCTGCAGCTCCAGCAGCACCGAGATATCGCCGGACAGCCGGAGTGCGCGGCTGAGTTCAGCCACCGTACCCACGGTGCTGGTGAGCTGCGCGTCCACCGCGTCATAGCGGCTCACGCGCAACAGCTTCTGCTCCAGCACGGCACTGCCGAGCAGGCTGGTGAGCTCCTGCTCCAGGCGCACGATGCGCTCCAGTCGCGTGCTGATGCCCAGGTGCCGCACGTGCATGTCCTCGCTGCGCACATCGGCGTACATGCCCAGTGCGAAGGTCAGGACCAGAACGGCCACGGCGACGTAGATGCTGCCCAGGTACCTCATCGTGCTTTTTTGTCGAAGCGTCCGGGGGACAAGCGCCTCCCTCAAGGCGTGGCAGCCATTTTGCAGGCCCCGGACCGACCTTGGCAAAGAAAGATCGGCACAAATGCGCAATCCGGCGTACAATACGCTTCGCTGATGCAACTTGCTTACCTTTGCACAGCTGTTGTCTGACACGGCCTGCGGTCCCACCTGCACCGCACGCCCCGCCTGACCGGCCGCTCTCACCGGCTTCTTCTGGTCGTCACACTCCCCCCTTTGCGGCAAGCCCTATCCCCGGTCCTTCTGACGTTTCCTTTCCCTGACCGGACCGACCCGCGGCTCGTGCCGCAACGTCCTGCCTGGTGCCGGACGGTTTGATTGACCCCTGCGACGCGCGACGATACGCGCGCCTTTGATGAATACCACCCTAGAAAAAGCATTCTCGGTGGGCAAGTACCTTGTCTCACCCCTCATCCGCACCACCGACACGGGCCGCTACCAGGCCTCGGTCTCGATCCGCAGCGGCAGCGGCCGCGGCACCCACGACCGCGTATTCCGCTTCGTGCCCGAATTCAACACGCGTGAAGGCGCACTGCAGTACGCCATCAACGAAGGTTGCAGCTGGCTGCAGCAGCGCCACAGCTACGCCTGAACCCGTTTCACACTGTCAAGCCACCCGAAGGAGGACCCCATGGCCAAGGAAGAACTGATCGAAATGCAAGGCAAGGTAGAGGAAGTGCTGCCCGATTCGCGCTTTCGCGTCACCCTGGACAACGGCCACAGCCTGGTCGCCTATACCGGTGGCAAGATGCGCAAGCATCACATCCGCATCCTGGCCGGCGACAAGGTGTCGCTCGAGCTCTCGCCCTACGACCTGGGCAAGGGCCGCATCACCTTCCGCCACCTCGAACCCCGCTCCGGCGGTGCACCGGCCCAGCCGCGTCGCACCTTCCGCTGAACCCCATCCTTGATGGTTTTTCAAACCAAGACCGTCATTTCCCCCGCGCCAAGATGTCAATGGCATCAACAGCGCTTTTTTTGAAAGGCTCTCCCATGAGCAGCAAACTTTACGTCGGTAACCTCTCCTACTC
>JAIERT010000155.1 GCA_019746735.1 Burkholderiaceae bacterium
CTTCCAGAAGCAGGGCCAGGTGCGCTTCGCGCGCACGCTGGAGCTGCCGGCCAACCGCGGCCGGGTGCTGGACCGCAATGGCCAGATCCTCGCCACCAGCGTGCTGGCGCCCAGCATCTGGGCCATCCCCGAGGACGTGGACCGCGACCCGAAGCAGCTGCAGCGCCTGGCGCGCCTGCTCGACCTGCCGCTGGCCGACCTCAAGCGCAAGCTGGAGGACGAGGACAAGACCTTCGTCTGGCTCAAACGCCAGGTCGACGAGGGCGTGGCCAGGCAGATTGCCGAGCTCGGCATCAAGGGCATCTACCAGCGTAAGGAATACAAGCGCCAGTACCCTGAGGGCGAGGTGGCCGCCCACCTGGTCGGCTTCACCAGCATCGAGGACCAGGGCCAGGAAGGCGTGGAGCTGGCCTTCAACAGCACCCTGGCGGGCAAGCCCGGCTCGCGCCGCGTGATCAAGGACCGCCTGGGCAGCGTGGTCGAAGCCGTGGGCGCGCAGGTGCCGCCGGTCGAGGGGCGCGACGTGCAGCTGTCCATCGACAGCAAGATCCAGTTCTACGCCTACCAGCGCCTCAAGCAGGCCGTGCAGGAGAACCAGGCCCAGGCCGGCAGCGTGGTGGTGCTCGACGCCCAGACCGGCGAGCTGCTGGCCCTGGCCAACTACCCGAGCTTCAACCCCGCGCGCCGCGTGAGCCACAAGAACGCGCCGCTGCGCAACCGCGCGCTGACCGACTCTTTCGAGCCCGGTTCCACCGTCAAGCCCTTCGTGGCGGCGCTGGCGCTGGAGAAGGGCGTGGTCGCGCCTTCGACGCCGATCCAGCTCAGCAGCAATGGCCGCATGAACGTGGGCAATTCCACCATCAGCGACACGCACGCGCACGCCGTGCTGACGCTGACCGAGGTGGTGCAGAAGTCCAGCAACATCGGCATGGTCAAGCTGGCGCAGCAGATGCCGGCGCGCGACCTGTGGGAGATGTACAGCCAGGTCGGTTTCGGCCAGCGTCCGCAGCTGCCCTTCCCGGGCGCGGTCAGCGGCCGCCTGCGGCCCTGGAAGACCTGGAAGCCCATCGAGCACGCCACCATGAGCTACGGCTATGGTCTCTCGCTGAGCCTCGTGCAGCTCGCCCATGCCTACACCGTGTTCGCGCATGACGGCGAGATCATCCCGATTTCCCTGCAGAAAGTGCAGGGCCCGGTCCAGGGCGTGCGCATCCTGCAGGCCCGCCATGCGCGTGCGGTGCGCCACATGCTGCAGCTGGCCACCGGCCCGGGCGGCACGGCGCCCAAGGCCCAGACGCTGGGCTACTCCGTGGGTGGCAAGACCGGTACCGCGCGCAAGCAGGAGGGCCGCGGCTATGCCGACAAGAAATACCGCAGCTTCTTCGTCGGCCTGGCACCTGTGGCCAGCCCGCGCATCATCGTCGCGGTGATGATCGACGAGCCCGATGCCGGCAAGATCTACGGCGGCGACGTGGCCGCGCCCGTGTTCAGCGAGACTGTGCAGCAGACCCTGCACCTGCTGGGCGTGCAGCCGGACATCGAGGTCAAGCCGGCCATCGTGGCCCAGACCCCGGTGGCGGAGGAGCAGCTGTGAGCGCGCAAGGCCGTTCCGAAGCGCCCGCCCCGCATCGCGTCGCGCGGAGGGTTGTTCCATGATCGAGCGCCTGCACAGTCCCGAGCAGGCTGCGGCCTGGTTGCGTGGCCGTGTGCGCGGCACGCTGCACACCGACAGCCGGCGCGTGGGCGCGGGCGACGGCTTCATCGCCTGGCCCGGTGCGGCACGCGACGGGCGTCAATTCGTGCCGACCGCGCTCGACCAGGGGGCGGTGGCTTGTGTGGTGGAGGCGCAAGGCGTGGAGTCCTATGGTTTCGACCGTGAGGATGTCGCGGCCTATGCCGGGCTCAAGGCGGCCAGCGGCCCGATTGCCGCGGCCTACTACGAACAACCCTCGCAAGAGATCGAGGTGCTGGCCGTGACCGGCACCAATGGCAAGACCTCCACCAGCTGGTGGCTGGCCCAGGCCCTGGGCGCGCTGGATCTGCCCTGCGGCCTGATCGGCACCCTGGGGGTGGGGCGCGTACCGTCGCCGGGTACGCAGGAGGCGAGTGTGGTCAGCACCGGCCTGACCACGCCCGACCCGGTGCTCTTGCAGCAGACCCTGCGTCGTTTCGTCGAGGAGGGGCTGCAGGCCTGCGCCATCGAGGCTTCGTCCATCGGCATCGCTGAGCGTCGCCTGGATGGCACGCATATCCGTACGGCCATTTTCACCAATTTCACGCAGGACCACCTGGACTACCACGCCAGCATGGCGGCCTACTGGCAGGCCAAGGCCGAGCTCTTCGACTGGCCCGGCCTGCGCGCGGCCGTGCTCAACCTCGACGATCCCAAGGGCGTCGAGCTCGCCGCCGCGCTGGCCGGTCGCGAGCTCGACCTGTGGACGGTCTCGCTGCGCGCCGATGCCGGTGCCCGACTGACAGCGCAGGACCTGCGCATGGGCGCGCGCGGCGTGCAGCTGCTCGTCTGCGAGGACGAGCAGCGCGTTCCGCTGAGCACCCAGGTGCTGGGCGACTACAACGTCAGCAATCTGCTGGGCGTGATCGCCACGCTGCGCAGCCTGGGCATCCCTCTGGTGGACGCGGTGCTGGCCTGCCATGCCCTGCAGCCGGTGCCGGGTCGCATGGAGTTCCAGGGCGGCGATGATCTGCCGCTGGCGGTGGTGGACTATGCCCACACGCCCGATGCGCTGGCCCAGGTGCTGCAGGCCTTGCGCCCACTGGCAGTCCAGCGCGGCGGCCGCGTCTGGTGCGTGTTCGGCTGCGGCGGTGATCGCGATCCGCACAAGCGCCCACTCATGGGGGCGGTGGCGGCTGCGCATGCGGATCAGGTCGTCCTGACCAACGACAACCCGCGCAGTGAGTCGCCCGAAGCCATCCTGGCGCAGATCCGCGCTGGTGTTCCGCTGGCTCGTACCGAGCCGGACCGTGCACAGGCCATTGTCCTGGCGCTGACGCAGGCCGATGCGCGCGACGTGGTGCTCGTGGCCGGCAAGGGGCACGAGGATTACCAGGAGACGGCGGGCGTGCGCATGCCATTCTCGGACCGCGAGCAGGTGGCGCTGGCCCTGCGTGCACGCCGCACAGGAGCCCGCGCATGAGCGCGCACAGCATCATGTTCAACCTGCAGCAGGCCCAGGCCTGGCTGAGCAGTGCACAGCTGGTCGGCGACGGCCTCGTGGGCGTGCAGCGCGTGCACAGCGACACGCGCACCCTGCAGCCGGGCGACCTCTTCGTGGCGCTCAAGGGCGAGCGCTTCGATGCCAACAGCTTCCTCGGCCAGGCCCGGCAGGCCGGTGCCGTGGCCGCGCTGTGCAGCGACGAGGCCGCGCTGCGCGCCAGTGGCCTCAGCGGCCTGGTCGTGGCTGACAGCAAGACCGGTCTGGGCCAGCTGGCCACGGGCTGGCGTGCGCAGTACAAGCTGCCGCTGATCGCGGTGACCGGCAGCAATGGCAAGACCACGGTGACACAGATGACGGCCGCCATCCTGCGCGCCTTCAAGCCGCAGGCCACACTGGCCACCGAGGGCAATTTCAACAACGACATCGGCGTGCCGCTCACCCTGCTGCGCCTGCGCAGCACCCACCAGCTGGCTGTGGTGGAGCTGGGCATGAACCACCCGGGCGAGATCGCCCAGCTGGCTGCGATGGCCCAGCCCACGGTGTCCCTGGTCAACAACGCGCAGCGCGAGCACCTGGAGTTCATGGCCACCATCGAGGCCGTGGCGCGCGAGAACGGCTCGGTGCTCACGGCCCTGGGCGGCAGCGGCACGGCGGTCTATCCCGCCGACGACCGCTACAGCGATCTCTGGCACGAACTGGCGGGCGCGCGCGCGCAGCTGACCTTCGCCATCACCGACGACCCTTCGGCCGCCGACCTGAGTTGCGGCGCCCCGGCCTGGACCGGCGAAGGCTGGCAGGTGCAGGCCCGCACGCCGGCCGGGCCGCTGAACTACCGGCTGTGCGTCGCCGGACTGCACAACGTCAAGAACTCGCTGGCCGCCGCCGCCTGCGCACTGGCTGCGGGCGTGCCGCTGTCGCATATCGCGCTGGGCCTGGAAGCTTTCGAGCCCGTCAAGGGCCGTTCGCGGGCGCTGGCCCTGCGTCTCGCGGGCCGGTCCCTGACCCTGGTGGACGACACGTACAACGCCAACCCCGACTCGGTGCGCGCCGCCATCGATGTGCTGGCCGGCCTGCCTGGCCCGCGCCTGCTCGTACTCGGTGACATGGGCGAGGTCGGCAACGAGGGCCCGCGCTTCCATGCCGAAGTCGGCGCCTATGCGCACGCGCGTGGCATCGAGGGGCTCTACACCCTGGGCGAGCAGACCGCGCAGAGCACGGCGCAGTTTGCCGGCGCCCGGCACTTTGCCGACGCGGAGTCGCTCAATGCGGCCGTGCTACAGGCCCTGCCGCAGCTGGCCAGCGTGCTGGTCAAGGGATCGCGCTTCATGCGCATGGAGCGCGTGGTGCAGGCCGTGAGCGCCCACGCCGAACAGAACAAGGAAGAACATCATGCTGCTTAGCCTGGCCCAATGGCTCCAGACCCTCTCGCCGGAGTTCGGCTACTTCCGGGTCTTCCAGTACCTGACCTTCCGCGCCGTGATGGCCGCGCTGACCGCCTTGCTCATCGGCCTGCTCGCCGGGCCCTGGGTGATCCGGCGCCTGACCGCGCTCAAGATCGGCCAGCCGGTGCGCGGCTACGGCATGGAGACCCACCTGTCCAAGAGCGGCACGCCTACCATGGGTGGCGTGCTCATCCTCATGGCCATCGGCATCTCGACGCTGCTCTGGTTCGACCTGTCCAACCGTTTCGTCTGGATCGTGCTGCTGGTCACGCTGGGCTTCGGTGCCATCGGCTGGGTCGACGACTGGCGCAAGGTGGTCAACAAGGACCCCGAAGGCATGCGTTCACGCGAAAAGTATTTCTGGCAGTCGGTGGTCGGCCTGATCGCCGCCTTCTACCTGCTCTTCTCGATTTCCGGCAGCAGCAACCAGGGCGTGTGGGAGCTTTTCATGAACTGGGTTCGCTCGGGCTTCTCGATCGAACTGCCGGCGAAAGCCGACTTGCTGCTTCCCTTCTTCAAACAAGTCAGTTATCCCCTGGGCGTGATCGGTTTTGTGGTGCTGACCTATCTGGTCATCGTGGGCGCCAGCAATGCCGTCAACCTGACCGACGGCCTCGACGGCCTGGCCATCATGCCGGTGGTCATGGTGGGCTCGGCGCTCGGTGTCTTCGCTTATGTCACGGGTAGCGCGGTCTATTCCAAGTACTTGTTCTTCCCGCACATCCCCGGCTCGGGCGAGGTGCTGATCTTCTGCGCCGCCATGGCCGGCGCGGGCCTGGCCTTCCTCTGGTTCAACACGCACCCGGCCCAGGTTTTCATGGGCGACGTGGGCGCGCTGGCCCTGGGCGGGGCGCTGGGCACCATCGCCGTCATCGTGCGCCAGGAGATCGTGCTGGCCATCATGGGCGGCATCTTCGTGGCCGAGGCCCTGAGCGTGATGCTGCAGGTGAGCTGGTTCAAGTACACCAAGAAGAAGTACGGCGAGGGCCGGCGCCTGTTCAAGATGGCGCCGCTGCACCACCACTTCGAGAAAAGCGGCTGGAAGGAGACCCAGGTGGTCGTGCGCTTCTGGATCATCACCATGCTGCTGTGCCTGATCGGTCTGTCGACCCTGAAATTGCGATGAACGAGAACGAACGTCCCGACCCTCTGCCCCCGCAGCAGCCGCCCGAGGATCCGGCGGCTTCGGCGTCTTTGCCGGTGGGCGAAGCTAGGGTCCCGTCCCACAACATGCCGGTCGAGGCCGATGTGCCCATGCCGCCGCCCGAGGCTGACGCCGAGGCGCCGGGGCCCACGGTCGACGAAACCGCGACCGCCGCATCACCGGCAGGCAAGCCGGCCAAGCGGGCGCTGCCCGAAACGCTGACCGCCGCGCAGGAGGCCAAGGCCTTCGTGGCCCAGCTCTTTGCGGATGCCAGCCTGGACGCCAGCGCGAGCGCCGAGCCGGCCCCCGAGCCGCTTGCCGACAGCGCACCGGAGGAAGAGCCGCCGCCGGTGCAGCCAGAACCTGAACCTCAGGTGCCGGTGTCCCTGCTGCAGGATCGGCACGTGCTTGTGCTGGGCCTGGGCGCGTCGGGCCTGGCCATGACGCGCTGGTGCCTGCGCCAGGGTGCGCGCGTGACCGTGGCCGACACGCGCGAGGCACCGCCACAACTCGCGACGCTGCAGGCCGAGCTGCCGCAGGTCGCGTTCCGCTCCGGTGCTT
>JAIERT010000203.1 GCA_019746735.1 Burkholderiaceae bacterium
GGTGGAGGTAGGTGGATTTGAACCACCGACCTCAGGGTTATGAATCCTGCGCTCTCACCAACTGAGCTATACCTCCAGAAATCTGCTGCTGCGTACGACGCAGACGCGACACGTATAACTGTCGAGTCCGGCATTATAGCGACTTTCCGATGCGCGGATCGCGCTTGGCGTTTCGCACACTAGAATTTGCAGCCGCTCGCGGCGTCCGCTCTCCGACCCCACTTGAACACACCAGCCTTCCCGCAGATCCAACTGGCCGTCCAGCACCTCGAACGGGGAGAACCTGCCTCCGCTCGCCCTTTGTTGGAACAGGTGGCCGCGCTGATCCAGGCCTGCTATGTCGTGATCACCACCAGCAACAGCACCGCCCACCTGGCCGGCGCCCTGGGAAAGACCACCCTGCTCTTGCTACCATCGGGCAAAGGACAGCTCTGGTACTGGGCCGAGATCGACGGCCACATCCCCTGGTACCCTTCCATTCAGGCCTTCCGCCAGAATGAAATCGGCAACTGGCAGCACCCCTTGCAAGCGATCAAGGCCGTACTGGAAGCACGCAAATGGAACTGAACAAGATCACCCTCGTCGTCGGCTTCGACCAGCGCGAGGCCATCGCCTACCACACCTTCTGCCAGAGCGTGCTGGAGAAGGCCTCGCTGCCCGTGCAGTTCATCCCCCTGGCCGAAAACACGCTGGTCGGCTACAAGGAAACGCACACCGACGGCAGCAACAAGTTCATCTACTCCCGTTTCCTCACGCCCTATCTCTGCAACTTCGAAGGCTGGGCCATCTTCGCCGACGGTGACATGGTCTGTCAGACCGACATCAAGCAGCTCTGGGACCTGCGCGACGAATCCAAGGCCGTGCAGGTGGTGCAGCACGACTACCGGACCAAGGCGCACCAGAAGTACCTGGGCAACAAGAACGAGAACTACCCGCGCAAGAACTGGTCCAGCGTGATCCTCTGGAACTGCGGCCACCCGGCCCACCGCGTGCTGACGCCCGACTTCATTCAAAAGCAGAATGGCGCCTATCTGCATCGCTTCAGCTGGCTGGACGACGAGCAGATCGGCGCGCTGCCGCGGGAGTGGAACTGGCTGGCCATCGAGTACGAGGACAACCCGCAGGCCAGGCTCGTGCATTTCACGCTGGGCACGCCCTGCTTCAAGGACTATGCCGACACCGCCATGGCCGACATCTGGAAGTCGGCCTATCGCCGCGTGATCGACGGCATGGGTGTCTGACCGGGAGAGCTTTCATGGAAACCCAGACCATCTCCGAAGAATATCGCAAGATGCAGCAGGAGCTGCATCAGAACCCCCACTACGGCATCGCTTCGTTGTCCTTTGCCCCGCTGGTCGCGGATGTGATCCGCCAGACCGGCGCGCGCTCGGTCTCCGACTACGGCGCGGGCAAGAAGAACCTGCTCAAGGGCCTGGGTGAGGCCGGCATCGGAGACATCCAATACCTTCCATACGATCCGGCCTTTCCCGAGTACGGTGCGCCGCAGCCCGCGGATTTGGTCTGCTGCATCGACGTGCTGGAGCACATCGAGCCCGAGCTGGTGGACAACGTCCTGGCCGAGCTGGCGCGCATCACCACCGCCCTGGGCTTTTTCTCGATCCACATGGGCCCGGCCGGCAAAGTCCTGCCGGACGGCCGTAACGCCCATCTGATCCAGAAGCCCAGCTCCTGGTGGCTGCCCAGGCTGACGCAGCATTTCGAGATCCTGCAGCTGCAGACCCACAACACCATGGGTCACGGCATCTGGGTGATCGTTAAACCCAAGGAAGCGGCTCTGTAACGCGCCGGCTCCGGCACCTTCTCGTTCGTTCCGATCCTCGCCATGAAATTCGTATTCCTGCACGTCGGTTCGGACTTTCGTCCCGGACTGCTCGTACGCTCGATTCGACGCACGCTCCCGTCGGCCGAGATCGTCCAGTGCACCAACCACATGGACTCGCGCATCGAAGGGGTAGACGATGTCTTCATCCTCGAAGACGATGTCAGCAACCTGATGACCTACCGTCTCAAGGCTTTCTCGCTGCTGGGTCTCACCACGCCCGCCATCTATCTGGACACCGACATCCTGATCACGCGGCCCTTTGCCATCGATCAACTGCTCAAGGACCAGGACCTTGCGGTCTGCAAAAGAACCTTCGGGTCCGACGCCCTGATCAACACGACCTTCAAGGGGATGGATCTCTCCGAATACCAGAACAAGACGTTCGGCGAGGTGTACCCTTACCTGGCCAGCTTCAACATCACCAGGACCCACAGCTTCTGGACGGCATGTCACGAGAAGCTGCTCAACCTCGACAGGAAATTCCACTTCTGGTACGGCGATCAGGAAGCCATGCGCGAGGTCATCAAGACGCGCCGCTTCACGCTGACGGAGCTGGCCGAGTCGCAGATTTCCTGCCTGCCCGAATATGTCAATCCCGCGAACATGCCCCTGGCCGTCCATTTCAAGGGCCCCAACCGCAAGCATCTGATGCAAGATGCGGCCCGGCATCTGCAACTGGCCTGAGCCCGCCCGCGACAAACAGGATAGACTTGCAGTCCGTCGCAAGGGGCCTGCCTCATTTGCGTCTCAGCCTCTGGATAAATACCATGAACCGCTGTCCTACCTACTCCCGTATCCGCTCTCTCCTGCTGGCCGCCTGCCTGGCATCCGCCTCGCTGGCCGCCCAGGCGCAGGTGCAGGCGGCCGTGCAGCCACAAGTCCTGCCCGCGCTTGAGGATCTCCCCCCCGATGCCCAGCGCATTCCGCCCATCTCCGCCAAAGCAAAATACGGCGTCCTGCGCGTGGTAGCGCCGCCCGACGTACTGCTCAACGACAAAGCGGCCCGACTCTCTCCCGGCTCGCGCATTCGCGGCACCAACAACCTCATGATCATGTCCGCCTCCCTGGTCGGCCAGGACCTGAAGGTGCTCTACACCCTCGAGCCCACGGGCATGGTGCACGAGGTCTGGATCCTGACGGCGCGGGAAATCATCGTCCACGCTCCGCCCAAGCCGCTCCCCGTCGCCTACTGAACAGGCCGCGACGCAGCGCAACACGCATCCCGTCGGGCCTCGGCCGGCCACGCCGTCCCCGCCGCCCCGGCACAGGAGCACGACATGAACAAGAAAGTATTCATCAAGACCTTCGGCTGCCAGATGAACGAGTACGACTCGGACAAGATGGCCGATGTGCTGGGCGCCGCCCAAGGCTACGAGAAGACGGACGACCCCGAACAGGCCGACCTGATCCTCTTCAACACCTGCTCGGTGCGCGAGAAGGCGCAGGAAAAGGTGTTCTCCGATCTCGGCCGCGTGCAGCACCTCAAGAAGAAGGGCGTGAAGATCGGCGTCGGCGGCTGCGTGGCCAGCCAGGAAGGCGCCGAGATCATCCGCCGCGCGCCCTATGTGGACGTGGTCTTCGGCCCGCAGACCCTGCACCGCCTGCCCGAGCTGCTGGCCGCGCGTGACGCGCAGCAGCGCCCGCAGGTGGACATCAGCTTCCCCGAGATCGAGAAGTTCGACCACCTGCCGCCCGCCAAGGTCGAGGGCGCCACGGCTTTCGTGAGCATCATGGAGGGCTGCTCCAAGTACTGCAGCTACTGTGTCGTGCCCTACACGCGCGGCGAGGAGGTGCACCGTCCTTTCGAGGACGTGCTGGTGGAGATCGCCGGCCTGGCCGACCAGGGCGTGAAGGAAATCACCTTGCTGGGCCAGAACGTCAATGCCTACAAGGCCCCCATGGGCGACACGAGCGAAATGGCCGATTTCGCCACACTGATCGAATATGTGGCCGATATCCCGGGCATAGCCCGCATCCGCTACGCCACCAGCCATCCCAACGAGTTCACGCCCGCGCTGATCGCAGCCTACGACAAGGTACCCAAGCTGGTCAGCCACCTGCACCTGCCGGTGCAGCACGGCAGCGACCGCATCCTCATGGCCATGAAACGTGGCTATACGGCCATGGAGTACAAGAGCACCATCCGCAAGCTGCGCGCGATCCGGCCCGACCTCTCCCTGTCCAGCGACTTCATCGTCGGCTTCCCCGGTGAAACCGACGAGGATCACGCCAAACACATCAAGCTGATCGAAGACCTCGACTTCGACAACTCCTTCAGCTTCATCTTCAGCCCGCGACCAGGCACGCCGGCGGCCAATCTGCACGACGACACGCCGCACGAGGTCAAGCTCAGGCGCCTGCAGGAGGTCCAGGCGCTGATCGAGGCCAATATGCGGCGCATCAGCGAGCGTCGTGTGGGCACGGTGCAGCGCATCCTGGTCGAAGGCCCATCCAAGCGCGACCCGGGCGAGCTCATGGGTCGCACCGAGTGCAACCGCGCGGTGAACTTCCGGGGACCGGCCCGACTGATCGGGCAGCTGGTGGATGTGAAGATCAGCCTGGCCTATCCGCACTCGCTGCGGGGGGATGTGCAGACGGTCTGACGCCAAGTTACCCCATCGCTATCAGTCAACCCTCTGACAGGCATCATCAATCGATCACATTCATGTCGACTGAACAGCTGCTGACTTACTACATCAATACAGCGCATACCAGCAATCAGAAGCAGGACTACGGCGCGGCCCGGGAGTTGGCCCAGCTCGCGATCGCGATCGCGCCTTCTGTTCCCGAGGCATGGTACAACTTGGCGATTGCGGAAGCCGGCCTGGGTAGATTCGAACAGGCGGGCATAGCGCTCGAGCAAGCGCGCGTTTGTGCACTGGAGTCAGCGGGTGCACAGAACAGCATCGGCCTGAAGTTCATGGAACTTGGCAATCTGGCTTCTGCAGAAACCTGTTTTGAACGCGCATTAGCGTTGTTCCCAACGCATGTAATGGCGCGCGCCAACCTCGGCCAACTGCGCCAACTTCAAGGGCGTCTGCCTGAAGCTGAAGCGCTTCTACGAGCCGCACTGGACTCCGAACCTGATTTTGCGATGCTGAGGGTAAATCTCGGAAGCGTGCTGCATGAGATCGGTCACTACAGCGAGGCAGAGATTGTGCTCAAACAAGCGGTAGTGCAGGATCCCAAGTCGCAACACGCATGGAAGAATCTAGCTGTGGTGTACACGAGCCTCGGGCGGGATCTAGATGCCGTGCATTGTTATCAGCGAGTACTGGAGCTGGATCCTGAGAATTCAGAGGCCCATTGGGGGCTCGCCCTCTTGCATATCAAGAGCGGCGACTACGAGAACGGCTGGATCAACTTTGAACATCGGTGGCGCGTGAATGCGCTCAACCTGAAACCTGTCCGGACTATGAGGCCCAAGTGGAACGGACAAAGAATTCCTGGCACGCTTCTACTGTGGGGCGAGCAGGGTATAGGCGACCAGATACTGTTTGGCAGCATCTTGCCCGAGACCCTTTCGCTCGCCGAGCGTACAGTCGTAGCCTTGGACAGGCGGCTCATACCAATTTTCCGGCGGTCAATGCCGGAGCTGGAGCTTGTGGATCTTGTCCATGCAGGTGATCAACTAAAGTTCGACGCGCAACTTCCCCTTGGCTCACTGCCACTTCACTTTCGAAAAAGCGCTGATGATTTCCTTGCTGCGCATCACCCATACCTTCGGGCGGACCAAGACATAGCCCGGGCACTCCGGCACAGGATCGCGCGACCGGGAAAATCAATCTGCGGGATATCTTGGCACAGCAACCGCAAGCAGCTCGGTCCACACAAGAGCATTCATCTCAGACAACTCGTTTCTGCGCTTGAGACAACGCAGCACCATTTCGTCACACTTCAGTACGGTGACACCAAGGCAGAACGTCAATCAGTAATGGAATCGGAAGGAATAGAGGTCCAGTCACTTGAGGATGTCGACTGCTTCAACGACATCGATGGTCTGGCCTCGTTGATCGAGGCTTGTGACGTGATCGTGACCGTCAGCAATTCCACAGCTCACCTGGCAGGTGCCTTGGGCAAGAAAACCCTCCTGCTGCTGCCCTGGAGCGAGGGACGCCTTTGGTACTGGGCCAATCATCACGGCGTCAACCCGTGGTACCCGAGCATTGAGATGTTTGCGCAGCAAACCATGGGCGACTGGTCAGTGCCCTTGCGAGCAGTCGGGCTTCGGCTGGAGCAGCTTCGGCAGCCAAAAGACTGACCGGCATCTCAGAAAGGCAGACCGGGCATCCCGCCCCTGCCCTTCATACCGCCCAGGCGCTTCATGAGCTTCATCATGCCGCCGCCCTTCATCTTCTTCATCATCTCCTGCATCTGCTCGAATTCCTTGAGCAGGCGGTTCACGTCCTGAACCTGCACACCCGCGCCCGCGGCGATGCGGCGCTTGCGCGTGGCCTTGATGATGTCGGGCTTGCGGCGCTCCAGCTTGGTCATGCTCTGGATGATGCCTTCCTTGCGGCGCAGGT
>JAIERT010000192.1 GCA_019746735.1 Burkholderiaceae bacterium
CCGAGGCCGCGGCGAAGATCTCGGTGCCATGCACGGCCAGCAGGGCCTTGTTGGCCGTGACCACATGCTTGCCGGCAGCAATGGCTTCCAGCACCAGCTGCTTGGCGATGCCATAACCGCCAATCAGTTCGACCACGATGTCGATCTCGGGGTTGGCGATCACCGCACGCGCATCGTTCACCACCTTGACATTCGGGCCCACGAGGGACTGGGCGCGCGCCACGTCGAGGTCGGCCACCATGGTGATCTCGATGCCGCGGCCGGCGCGGCGCTGGATCTCCGCCTGGTTGCGCTGGAGCACGTTGAAGGTGCCCGAGCCGACGGTGCCGATGCCCAACAGGCCTACTTGGATAGCTTTCATCTTCTTTCTGTCCGGGGGCCTTGTGAACCCCTCATCAAAACTTCAGGCGCGCGCGTGACGCTTGCGATAACTCTCAAGGAACTTGGCGACGCGGCCGATGGCATCGCGCAGATCGTCCTCGTGGGGCAGGAAGACCACCCGGAAATGCTGGTTGTCCGGATAGTTGAAGCCCGAGCCCTGCACCAGCAGCACGCGGGTCTCCTCCAGCAGTTCCAGGATGAACTGCTTGTCATCCTCGATGGGATAGACCTTGGGATCGAGCCGGGGGAACATGTAGAGCGCGGCCTGCGGCTTGACACAGCTCACCCCTGGAATCGCCGTGAGCAGCTCGTAGGCGATGTCACGCTGGCGGCGCAGACGGCCGCCTTCGGCCACGAGGTCGTTGATGGTCTGGTAACCACCCAGCGCCGTCTGGATGGCCGACTGACCCGGCACATTGGCGCACAGGCGCATCGAGGACAGCATGTTCAGCCCTTCGATGTAGTCCTTGGCCTGCTTCTTGTCGCCCGAGACCACCAGCCAGCCCGCACGGTAACCGCAGGAGCGGTAGCTCTTGGACAGGGAGTTGAAGGTCAGCGTGAGCACATCGGTCGACAGGCTGGCCAGGGCCGTGTGCTTGACACCGTCGTAGAGCACCTTGTCGTAGACCTCGTCGGCCATGATGACCAGGTTGTGCTCACGGGCGATCTCGATGATGCCCTTGAGCAAGGCGTCGGAATACAGCGCGCCCGTCGGGTTGTTCGGGTTGATGACCACGATGCCCTTGGTGCGCGGCGTGATCTTGCGACGGATGTCCTCGAGGTCGGGCATCCAGCCATTGGCCTCGTCGCAGAGGTAGTGCACCGGCGTGCCGCCGGAGAGGCTGACCGCGGCCGTCCACAGCGGGTAGTCGGGCGCTGGCAGCAGCATCTCGTCACCATCGTTGAGCAGGCCGTTGGTCGCCATCACGATCAGTTCGCTGGCGCCGTTGCCCAGGTAGATGTCGTCGAGCGCCACGCCCTTGATGCCCTGCTCCTGGGTGTACTGCATCACCGCCTTGCGCGCGACAAAAATGCCCTTGCTGTCGGAATAGGCCGCCGCATTCGGCAGGTTGCGGATCATGTCCTGGCGGATTTCCTCGGGCGCATCGAAGCCGAACACCGCCAGATTGCCGATGTTGAGCTTGATGATGCTGTGGCCCTCCTCCTCCATCTGCTTGGCGCGCTCCATGATGGGGCCGCGGATGTCGTAGCAGACGTTGGCCAGCTTTTCCGATTTGCGTATGGTCTTCAAAGTCCCTCCGGGATGCGCAGGATGGCGTACAGACACCACCCTATAGACGAGGCGAAACCTATAATTTGACCACACTTCCCTCTCGTTCTATGAAACTCCAGCCCGACCAATCGCTCGTCCAGACCATCCGGGGCTATGGTCCGGGCTGGATCGCGGTGGATGCCGAAAGATTCAGCACCAGCCTCGTGCTCGGTTCGCATGGCGAACGCCAGGTCTGGGACTGCCATCGATACGAGGCACTGAGCGCCGCACACTTTGCGCCACTGGCAGACCTGCGCCCGGAGCTGGTGCTCTTCGGCAGCGGGCAGCGCCTGCGCTTTCCCCGCCCCGAATGGCTGCGCCCCCTGGTGGAACAGGGCATTGGCCTGGAGACCATGGACACGGCGGCCGCCTGCCGCACCTACAACATCCTGGCCGGCGAAGGCCGCCATGTGGTGGCCGCTCTCCTGCTGGAAACCCCCTAGGCCTGCCGGGACCGGGAAACTGGTTTTCAGGGTAAAATTGCGATCTTGAGTCGGGCGTGAAGCCGAGCTGTCACGGCGAACCTCCCGGCCTTCTCCCACGACAGCTGCTGTCACAAAAGATCAGAGTCCTATGGCGATTGTTGTCAACAAACCTATCCCGGAATTCGAAGCCAACGCTACCAGCGGCATCAAGGTTTCCAACACCTCTCATCTCGGACAGACGCTGGTTCTGTACTTCTATCCCAAGGACAATACGCCGGGCTGCACGACCGAAGCCATGCAGTTCCGCGACAAGTACAAGGATTTCGTCAAGGCAGGCGCCATCGTCTTTGGCGTCTCGCGCGACAACATGAAATCCCACGATGATTTCAAGGCCAAGCTGGAGCTGCCCTTCGAGCTCATCGCCGACACCGAAGAGAAGATGTGCCACATGTTCGGCGTGGTCAAGAACAAGATCATGTACGGCAAGAAGGTCAAAGGCATCGAGCGCAGCACCTTCCTGATCGGCGCCGACGGCATCCTCAAGCACGAGTGGCGCGGCCTCAAGGTGCCGGGCCATGTGGACGAAGTCCTCAAGGCCGCCAAGGCCCTGAAGAAGGCCGCGGCCGCAGCGGCGGCCTGAAGCCACCGGCCCTTGATGCTTTTGAGCAACAGGGGGATGGCCAGTCACACGGCTCATGCATAATGAATTCATGCCGTTGAGGATTGCGACTGCAAGCAGCGAACCAAGCCGCCCAGGTTTACCGGGCGGCTTTTTTGTTTTCCGACCGGCTACCTCTCCACTTCCGCCGAGCTTCACGCCCCATGCCCCTGCCCCCCGCCCCCACCAAGCGCGCCGCCCTGCTCTCCCCTGAAGCCTTCGAAGCCCCGGCCCGCGGCAAGGCCCGCACCAGCCGCAAGGCCACGGCTGTCAACGACGACGGCCGGGACACCCCCAGCGACAAACCCCAGGCTCGCGACCTATTTGAGCACGGCAGTGGTCTGGGTGACGCGCTAGCCCCAGCCCCGCTGATCCAGGTGGAGACCCGGCGTCCGCAGGCGTCCCACCCCGCGCCGGCGTCTGTGCACCGGGAGCAGAGCCGGCCCCGCACGAAAAAGACCACGCCCACGGGACCGACCAAGCTCTTCGTGCTCGACACCAATGTGCTGATGCACGACCCCATGTGTCTGTTCCGCTTCGAGGAACACGACATCTTCCTGCCCATGATCGTGCTGGAAGAGCTCGATGGTCACAAGAAGGGCATGACCGAGGTCGCGCGCAATGCCCGCCAGACCAGTCGTACGCTCGACGCCCTGGCCGGCGCCCAGGGCGCGGACATCGCCACCGGTCTCAAGCTCGACAGCACCGGCCACCGCGAAGCCGGCGGCAAGCTCTTCTTCCAGACCCAGCCCCTGGACTACAAGCTCCCCACCAGCCTGCCCCAAGGCAAGGCCGACAACCAGATCCTGGGCGTGGTGGAGGCCTTGCGCGTGCAGTACGCCCCGCGCGAGGTCGTGCTGGTCTCCAAGGACATCAATATGCGCGTCAAGGCGCGCGCCCTGGGCCTGGCCACCGACGACTACCAGAACGACAAGACGCTGGAAGACGGTGACCTGCTGTATTCCGGCTCGCTGGCCCTGCCGTCCGATTTCTGGACCACCGAAGGCCAGAGCGTGGAGAGCTGGCAGCAGGGCCCGCACACCTTCTACCGCATCACCGGGCCGATGGCGGCGCAGTTCCTGATCAACCAGTTTGTCTATTTCGAGGCCCCGGGCGAACCCAGCTTCTATGCCCGCGTGACCGAGATCCGCGGCAAGACGGCCGTACTCAAGACCCTCAAGGACTACACCCATCTCAAGAACGCCGTCTGGGGCATCGCCACGCGCAACCGCGAGCAGAACTTCGCCATGAATCTGCTCATGGACCCCGAGGTGGACTTCGTCACCCTGACCGGCACGGCCGGCACCGGCAAGACCCTGATGGCGCTGGCCGCCGGCCTGACCCAGGTGCTGGACGACCGCCGCTACACCGAGATCATCGTCACCCGTGCGACGGTGAGTGTGGGCGAGGACATCGGCTTCCTGCCTGGCACGGAAGAGGAAAAGATGGGGCCCTGGATGGGCGCGCTCGACGACAACCTCGAGGTGCTGTCCAAGACCGACACCGGCGCCGGCGAATGGGGGCGTGCGGCCACCAGCGAGCTGATCCGCAGCCGCATCAAGATCAAGAGCATGAACTTCATGCGCGGGCGCACCTTCATGAGCAAGTACGTCATCATCGACGAGGCGCAGAACCTCACGCCCAAGCAGATGAAGACCCTGATCACGCGTGCCGGTCCGGGCACCAAGATCATCTGCATGGGCAACCTGGCGCAGATCGACACGCCCTACCTGACCGAAGGCTCCTCCGGCCTGACTTTTGCTGTCGACAAGTTCAAGGGCTGGCCGCATGGCGGGCACATCACCCTGGCGCGCGGCGAGCGCTCAAGGCTGGCGGATTTCGCGAGCGAAGTGCTTTGACCGCAATGGTCTGCGAAAACGACGAAGGGGCCGCGCGGCCCCTTCGTCTTATGCGGCGTGGCGGCTAGAAATCGCCGCTGCCGTAGCCCGCCGCCAGGTTTTCGAAACGCGTCAGCGGCTTGAGAAAGGCCAGCTTGACTGTGCCCGTGGGGCCGTTACGCTGCTTGGCGATGATGATCTCGGCCACACCCGGCTCCTTGCAGGCTTCCTTGGTGTAGTACTCGTCACGGTAGATGAACATGATGATGTCCGCGTCCTGCTCGATGGCGCCGGATTCGCGCAGGTCGCTCATCATGGGCCGCTTGTCGGGGCGCTGCTCGACGCTGCGGTTGAGCTGCGAGAGTGCGATCACCGGGCAGCCCAGCTCCTTGGCCAGCATCTTGAGCCCGCGGGAGATCTCGCCGAGCTCGGTGGCGCGGTTCTCGTCACTGCCACCCGAGCCGCTCATGAGCTGCAGGTAGTCGACCACGATCAGGCCGAGCTTGCCGCACTGGCGCGCCAGCCGGCGCGCGTTGGCGCGCAGCTCGCTGGCTGTCAGGCCGGCCGTCTCGTCGATGTGCAGGGAGATGGTGCGCAGCTTCTCGATGGCCTCGGTCAGGCGCGGCCACTCCTCGTCGGTCAGCTTGCCGGTGCGCAGATGGCCCTGGTCGATGCGGCCGATCGAGCCCACGATACGCACGGCCAGCTGGGCCGCACCCATTTCCATGGAGAACACGGCCACGGGCAGGCCCTCGTTGAGCGCCACGTGCTCGGCGATGTTGATGGCAAAGGCCGTTTTGCCCATGGAGGGGCGCGCGGCCAGCACCACCATGTCGCCGGCCTGCAGGCCGGCCGTCATGCGGTCCAGGTCGTAGAAACCGGTGGGCACGCCCGTGACGTCGTTGGGGTTGTCGGCCATCTCCTGCACGCGGTCCAGCAGATCGACCACCAGGGTGTCCATGGACTGGAAGCCGCGCTTCATGCGCGAGCCCTCCTCGCCGATGTTGAAGATCTTCTGCTCGGACTCGTCCAGGATTTGCGCCACCGGCTTGCCCTGGGGATTGAAGGCATTGGTGGCGATCTCGTCGCTGGCCGCCACCAGCTTGCGCAGGATGGCGCGCTCGCGCACGATCTCGGCATAGCGGCGGATGTTGCCCGCACTGGGCACGTACTGCGCCAGGGCGTTGAGGTAGGCCAGCCCGCCCACCTCCTCGGCCTTGCCCAGGCTCTGCAGGTGCTCGAAGACCGTGATCACGTCGGCCGGGCGGCTGGCATTGATCAGGCTGGCCATGGCAGCGTAGATCAGCCGGTGCTCGTAGCGGTAGAAGTCGCCATCGCCCAGCAGGTCTCCCACGCGGTCCCAGGCGCCGTTATCCAGCAACAGGCCGCCCAGCACGCTGGATTCAGCCTCGATGGAATGCGGCGGGACGCGCAGCTGCGCGATCTGGCGGTCGGGGCTGTAGCCCTCGTCTACGGCGGTCAATACGGCTGACATGCGTGGTGATTTCCTCGTGATTTCCGATCCTACGTCGCCCCGGCGCCCGCGGCAAATGAAAGGCTGTGGACAAGCCTGTGGAGATCAGTGGACAGGCTGTGAGTGATCCGGGACAAGTCCGGCGCGGGCAAAGAAAAAGCCGCCCGGGCTCGCACCCCGGCGGCTTTTCAGACGATCGCGATGATCAGGCGGTTTCGCCGTAGACCGAGATCGTGATCTCGACCACCACGTCGGTGTGCAGGGCCACGCTGACGGTGCTGTCGCCGACCATCTTGATCGGGCCGTTGGGCATGCGCACGGCGGCCTTGCTCA
>JAIERT010000234.1 GCA_019746735.1 Burkholderiaceae bacterium
TCGAGATCGACGGCCTGGCGCGTTTCCGCGTCAACGCCTTCAACACCCAGCGCGGCGCGGCCGCGGTGTTCCGGACCATCCCGAGCAAGATCCTCACGCTGGAACAGCTCAACGCACCCAAGATCTTTGCCGACCTGGCGCTCAAGCCGCGCGGCCTGGTGCTGGTGACCGGCCCCACGGGTTCGGGCAAGTCGACCACCCTGGCCGCCATGGTCAACCACCTCAACGAGACCGAGTTCGGCCACATCCTCACGGTGGAAGACCCGATCGAATTCGTGCACGAGTCCAAGAAGTGCCTGATCAACCAGCGTGAGGTCGGCCCGCACACGCTGAGCTTTGCCGCCGCCCTGAAGTCCGCGCTGCGTGAAGACCCGGACGCCATCCTGGTGGGCGAAATGCGTGACCTCGAAACCATCCGCCTGGCCATGACGGCCGCGGAAACCGGCCACCTGGTCTTCGGCACCCTGCACACGAGCAGCGCCGCCAAGACCATCGACCGCATCATCGACGTCTTCCCCGCGGAAGAAAAAGAGATGGTCCGTGCCATGCTGTCCGAGTCGCTGCAGGCCGTGATCTCGCAGACCCTGTGCAAGACCAAGGACGGCAGTGGCCGTGTGGCGGCGCACGAGATCATGCTGGGCACACCGGCCATCCGCAACCTGATCCGCGAGGCCAAGGTGGCGCAGATGTATTCAAGCATCCAGACCGGCAACAGCGTGGGCATGCAGACCCTGGACCAGAACCTGACCGAGCTGGTGCGCCGCAACGTGATCAGCGCCGCCGAGGCGCGCGGCAAGGCCAAGATTCCCGAAAACTTCCCCGGCTGATGACGGCCCGTCGGGCCGATTGAATAGGAGGTGCTCTCATGGAGCGCGACCAGGCAACCAAATTCATCAACGACCTCTTGCGCCTGATGATCAGCCGCAACGGCAGCGACCTGTTCATCACGGCCGACTTTCCGCCCGCCATCAAGGTCGACGGCAAGATCACCAAGGTCTCCCCCCAGCCCCTGGGCGCGGCCCACACCATGGCGCTGGCGCGCTCGGTGATGAACGACAAGCAGGTCGCCGAGTTCGAACGCACCAAGGAATGCAATTTCGCGATCTCGCCGCCGGGCATCGGCCGCTTCCGCGCCAATGCCTTCATCCAGCAGGGCAAGGTCGGCCTGGTGCTGCGGGTGATCCCGCAGGTGCTGCCCACCATCGACACCCTGGGCGTGCCCCAGGTGCTCAAGGAAGTGACCATGGCCAAGCGCGGCCTGTGCATCCTGGTAGGCGCCACGGGTTCGGGCAAGTCCACGACGCTGGCCGCCATGGTGGACTGGCGCAACGAGAACTCCCAGGGCCACATCATCACCATCGAGGACCCGGTGGAGTTCGTGCACATGCACAAGAACTGCGTGGTCACGCAGCGTGAGGTGGGCCTGGACACCGACAGCTGGGAGATCGCGCTCAAGAACACCCTGCGCCAGGCCCCCGACGTGATCCTGATGGGCGAGATCCGCGACCGCGAGACCATGGAACACGCCGTGGCCTTCGCCGAGACCGGCCACCTCTGTCTGGCCACCCTGCACGCCAACAGCGCCAACCAGGCGCTGGACCGCATCATCAACTTCTTCCCGGAAGAGCGCCGCCCGCAGCTGCTCATGGACCTCTCGCTCAACCTGCGCGCCCTGGTCTCGCAGCGCCTGATCCCCAAGCAGGACAGCAAGGGCCGGATTGCCGCGGTGGAGGTCATGCTCAACTCGCCGCTGATCTCGGACCTGATCTTCAAGGGCGAGGTCTCCGAGATCAAGGAGATCATGAAGAAGAGCCGCAACATCGGCATGCAGACCTTCGACCAGGCCCTGTTCGACCTTTACGAGAGCAACCAGATCAGCTACGAGGACGCGCTGCGCAACGCCGACTCGCTCAACGACCTGCGCCTGCAGATCAAGCTCAACAGCCAGCGTGGCAAGTCGCAGGACCTGGCCGCGGGAACCGAGAACCTGGCGATCGTCTGAGCCCGAACTTCTTACCCACCATGGTCTGATGCTCCGGCATCAGACCATTTTTCATTTCAGGAGAGCCCATGCCCAGCCTCAATCCCCGAAGCTACGAAGCCACCCCGCCCCGCACCGTCGCCTTCCTCGGCCTGGGCGTCATGGGCTACCCCATGGCGGGGCACCTCGCGCAGGCGGGACACAGCGTGACCGTCTACAACCGCACGGCGGCCCGGGCCCAGGCCTGGGTGCAGGAATTCGGTGGCCGGGCCGCGCCCACACCGCGCGAGGCAGCGCAGGGTGCCGACCTCGTGTTTGCCTGCGTGGGCAACGATGCCGATCTGCGCAGCGTGGTGCTGGGTGCCGAGGGGGCCTACGCCGGCATGAAGGCCGGTGCCGTCTTCGCGGACCACACCACGGCCTCGGCCGAGGTGGCGCGCGAGCTCTACGGTACGGCGCGCGCGCGTGAGCTGCATTTCATCGACGCCCCCGTCTCGGGCGGCCAGGCTGGCGCGCAGAACGGCGCACTCACCATCATGTGCGGTGGCGATACGGCCGCTTTCGAGGCGATGAAGCCCGTGGCCCTGGCCTATGCGCGCGCCTGCACGCGCATCGGTGACAGCGGCGCCGGGCAGCTGGCCAAGATGGTCAACCAGATCGCCGTGGCCGGCGTGATCCAGGGCCTGGCCGAGGCCGTGGCCTTCGGCCAGCAGGCCGGACTGGACATGAACCTCGTGCTGGACGTGATCGGCAAGGGCGCCGCGCAGAGCTGGCAGATGGACAACCGCGGCAAGACCATGGTGGCCGACCAGTTCGACTTCGGCTTTGCCGTCGACTGGATGCGCAAGGACCTGGGCCTGGTGCTGGACGAAGCACGGCGCAACGGGGCGCGCCTGCCGGTCACGGCCCTGCTGGACCAGTTCTACGCCGATGTGCAGGGCATGGGCGGTGGGCGCTGGGACACGTCCAGCCTGATCCGTCGCCTGAAGCGTTGAATGGCGCGGCCGGACACGAGGCCGGCCGCCGCCTCACATGGTCCGGCCGCTGCCGGTCGTGCCCGGCGCCGTGCTGGCCGGCGCCTGCATCTCGAGCAGTTCTTCCTCGGTGATGAGCTCGAACAGGCGCACCACCTTCTGGACTCCGCTGGTGCGGCGCGCGATGTCGGTGGCACGATCCGCCTCGCGTGCCGTCACGCGACCCAGCAGGTAGACCACGCCGCGCTCGGTCACCACCTTGAAGGCACTGGCGTTCAGGTCCCGGGCATCGATCAGGTTGGCCTTGACGCGGCCCGTGACCAGCGCATCCGACGAGCGCTGGGTCAGCGTCGAGGGACCGAGCACCGCCAGTTCATTGGTGATCGAGCGCACGTTCTCGATGCGCGAGATGACCTGTTCGGCCAACTGCTTGTCCTGTTCGCTGGGCACCTCGCCGGTCAGCAGGACCTGGCGGTTGTAGCTCGTGATGTTGATGTGCACGCGCTCACCCAGATGTTCGCGGATGCGCGTGCCACCGCGCGTCTCGATGCGTTCGTCCTCGATCTGCGAGCCCGTGGTGCGTCGATCGGCGGCCGACATGCCGGTGACGACAGCCCCGCCCACGAGCAGGGGTGCGCAGGCCGAGAGGCCTGCACCCGCCAACACGACGCCAACAACCAGAAGGGAAAGGCGGCGGGTTTGCGGTTTCATCATGGCTTGTTTTCCTGTTCTCCGAGCAGTTGATGGTCGACGGCATCACAGATGCAATGCAGCGCCAGGATGTGCACCTCCTGGATGCGCGCGGTGCGCTCGTGCGGAACGATGATGTGCACATCGGTCTCGCGCAGGGCCGAGGCCATCTTGCCGCCGTTGCGCCCGCTCAGGCCCACCACCACCATCTCGCGCTCGTGGGCGGCGTCGATGGCGGCCAGCACATTGGCCGAGTTGCCGCTGGTCGAGATGGCCAGCAGTACGTCGCCCGGCTGACCCAGGGCACGCACCTGACGCGAGAAGACCGAGTTGAAATCGTAGTCGTTGGCGATGGCCGTCAGGATGGAGCTGTCGGTCGTCAGCGCAATCGCGCCGAGCTCGGGACGCTCGCGTTCGAAGCGCCCCACGAACTCGGCCGAGAAGTGCTGCGCGTCGGCGGCCGAACCTCCGTTACCGCAGGCCAGCACCTTGCCGCCATTGGTCACGCAGGTCAGCACGGCCTGCACGGCCGCAGCGATGGGTTTGCTCAAGACCTGCGCGGCCTGGTATTTCAGGTCGGCGCTGTCGATGAAGTGTTGTTCAATGCGTTGTTCCAGCATGGCGCCTATGATAACCGCCTCTCCTGGCCACGCCCACGCTGTGGGCTTGCACTTACATCTGTGACATCCAGGGCGCTTGCCGCCGCTCAGCGCTCTGCACCGGCATCAAAGGCGCCGGGCAGCCAGTGCAGTGCCTCGCCTTCGAGGGCCACCACGTCAAAACGGCAGGACGGCGGCATCCGCCAGCGCAGCAGGAAATGGCGGGCGGCCAGCACGATGCGTCTTTGCTTGACCGTGCCCACGCTGGCCGCCGCGCCGCCGTGCCCGGACCCGGCCCGCTGGCGCACCTCGACGAAGACCACCGTCCCGTCGCCGGCCTGCATGATCAGGTCGATCTCGCCGCCCCCGCGCCCAGGCGTCCGATAATTGCGTTCCAGCAGGCGCAGGCCGGCGGCCTGCAGGTGCTGCAGGGCCCGGTCCTCGGCCGCTGCGCCCGCCTCGCGGGTGGTACGACCCAGAGTTGCCAGCTTCTTGAGGAGCCCCATTGAACGCCAGTTACGCCTCCGCCCTTTCCGCTGCGCACGATGCCGCGGCTGGGCAGCATTATCCGCAGGGCGCGCTCTATGTGGTGGCCACGCCCATCGGCAACCTGGCCGACATCACCCTGCGCGCCCTGCATGTGCTGGAGCTCGTCGACGCCATCGCCTGCGAGGACACGCGCCACACCCAGACCCTGCTGCGCGCCTATGGCATCGAGCGCGGGAGCGCGAGGCTGATCGCCCTGCACCAGCACAACGAGGCCGAGGCCGCGCAGCAGCTCATCACCCGCCTGCGGGCCGGCGAACGCGTGGCCTACGTCAGCGACGCGGGCACGCCGGCCGTGAGCGACCCGGGCGCGCGCCTGGTGGCCGCGGTGCGCGCCGCGGGCCTGCCAGTGGTGCCCCTGCCGGGGGCCAGCAGCGTGACCACCGCGCTCAGCGCCGCCGGGGCCGTGGACGAACACGGCGCCTTCGTCTTTGCCGGCTTCCTGCCGGCCAAGGCCGGCGAGCGCGCCACGGCCGTGCAGGCCCTGGCCACCGAGGCGCGCGCCGTCGTGCTGCTCGAAGCCCCGCACCGCATCGAGGCCCTGGCCGCGGCCTTGGCGCCGCTGGGCGAACGCCCCGTGACCCTGGGGCGCGAGCTCAGCAAGCAGTTCGAGCAGATCGTGACCCAGCCTGCGTCCGGGCTGGCGGCCTGGCTGGCGGCCGATGCCCAGCGCGCGCGCGGCGAGTTCGTCGTCGTGCTGCACCCCCAGGCCAGCAGCGGCGACACGGACAGCGCAGGCCTGCGGGTGCTCGATCTGCTGCTGGCCGAACTGCCGCTCAAGAGCGCCGTGCGCCTGGCGGCCGAGATCACGGGCGCACCGCGCAACACGCTATACGACGCAGCCCTGAAACTCAAGCAGGATGCCGGCGCATGAGCGCCGCAGCCCGTCAGGACGACGTTTTTCCAGCCCCCGACTACGCGGTGCTCTTCGTCTGCACCGGCAACATCTGCCGCAGCCCCACGGCCCACGGTGTGCTGGTGCAACAGCTGCAGCGCGCCGGCCTGGCCGCACGCGTGCAGGTGGATTCGGCCGGCACCCATGGCTACCACCGCGGTGATCCGCCGGACGAACGCAGCCAGGCCCATGCCGCCCGGCGCGGCTATGACCTCTCGACCCTGCGCGCCCGGCAGGTCACGACCGAAGACTTCGATCAGTACGATCTGATCCTGGCCATGGACGGCGGTCATCTGGCACTGCTGGGCGAGCGCTGCCCGCCGGCGCAGCAGCACAAGCTGCAGCGTTTCACGGCCTGGTGCCGACGCCACCGTGCCCACGATGTGCCCGACCCCTACTATGGCGGCGCCCAGGCCTTCGAGCATGTGCTCGACCTGGTCGAGGACGGCTGCGCCGAGCTGCTGCTGCACATCCGCCGCCAGCTGGCCGCCGGAAGACAGCGCGATGTTTGAATGGGGAGCGGTGGGCGGCCTGCGCCCGGCAGATCGCCGCCCGCAAGGCGGGGTGGCAGCTAAGTGCTTGATTTGAAAGGCCGCACGGGCGGCTCAGGGAGCGGCAGGTGCTGCGCAGGTGTCTGGCGCGGCTGGCGGGGATCGAACCCACGACCCTTGGCTTCGGAGGCCAATACTCTATCCACTGAGCTACAG
>JAIERT010000394.1 GCA_019746735.1 Burkholderiaceae bacterium
GGCCCGGCAATGCCCGGCCGCCGAATGGTGCACGGTGGAGGTGCGCGAGACCGCGCCCTGTTACGAACACTGAGGTTCGGACAGGAGCCTCGGGTTATCCCTAGGCGTTGATTTGTCGAAATCGCGCGTCCTCCTTCGTCGTGCATGTATCAGCCGCCCATACGCGGCTGCAAGACACACAAGGAGTCGACATGCGTTACATGATCATCGTCAAAGCCACCCCGCAGTCCGAAAGCGGGGTGTTTCCCCCAAATATGAGCGAGCTGATCGCCATCATGGGTAAGTTCCACGAAGAGCTGGCCCAGGCCGGCGTGCTGCTCGATGCCACGGGCTTGGCGCCTACGTCCCAGGGCTGGCGCATCCGCTACGAGGGCCAGAACCGCCGCGTCATCGACGGCCCCTTCACCGAGAGCAAGGAGCTGATCGCGGGCTACACCCTGATCCAGGTGCGCAGCCGCGAGGAGGCGCTGGAGTGGACGCGCCGTTTCCCCAACCCTGTCGGTGAGGGCATGGCGGCCGAGATCGAGGTGCGCCGTCTCTACGAGATGGAAGACTTTGCCGACGTGATGCCGAAGGTGGCCTGAAGGAGAACGACCATGAACCGTCAGATCTACGTCAACCTGCCCGTGCGCGACCTGGAGCGTTCCAAGACCTTCTTCGCCGCCCTCGGCTACAGCTTCAACCCGCAGTTCACCGACGAAAAGGCGGCCTGTCTGGAAATCGGCGAGAACATCTACGCCATGCTGCTGACCGAACCCTTCTTCGCCGGCTTCACGGGCAAGCCCTTGGCCGATGCGCGCAAGAGCACCGAGGTGATCATTTGCCTGTCCTGCGAGAGCCGGGACGAGGTGGACGCCCAGGTGAAGAAGGCCTGGGCCGCGGGGGGCACCGTGCCGCGCAGCGCAGTGGACCATGGCTTCATGTACCAGCATGGTTTCGAGGACCCGGATGGCCACGTCTGGGAACTGGCCTACATGGACATGAACTCCTTTCCGTCGACTCCGGCGTAAGTTCCATCCATGCACACCGCCACCCATGAGGCCATTGCCGCCGTCTGGCGCATCGAGTCCGCTCGCATCGTCGCGGCGGTGGCGCGCATGCTGCGCGACATCGGCCAGGCCGAGGAGGTGGCACAAGACGCCCTGGTGGCCGCGCTCGAACACTGGCCGCGCGAAGGCCTGCCCGACAAGCCGGGCGCCTGGCTCATGACCACGGCCAAGCACCGCGCGCTGGACCTGCTGCGCCGTCACAAGGTGCAGGGCGAGGTGCTGGCGCAGGTGGGCCTGGACCTGGAGGCGCAGGAGGCCCTGGTGGTGCCCGACATCAGCGAGGGCATCGACGCCCGGCGCGCCGACGCCATCGGCGACGACATGCTGCGCCTGATCTTCACCGCCTGCCACCCGGTGCTGGTGCCCGAGCAGCGCGCCGCGCTCACGCTCAAGCTCATCGCCGGTCTGAGCACGCACGAGATCGCGCGCGCCTTCCTGGTCAGCGAGGCTACGCTGGCGCAGCGCATCGTGCGCGCCAAGCGCACGCTGAGCGAGGCCCGGGTGCCCTACGAGCTGCCGCGCGGCGAGGCGCTGGGTGAGCGTCTGGCCTCGGTACTCGAAGTGGTCTACCTGGTCTTCAACGAGGGCTACACCGCCACGGCGGGCGAGGACTGGATGCGCCCCGCGCTGGTGGAAGAGGCCTTGCGTCTGGGCCGCATGCTGGCCGCCCTGGCGCCCACCGAGCCCGAGGTGCAGGGCCTGCAGGCCCTGATGGAACTGCAGGCTTCGCGCATGGCGGCGCGCACCGATGCCCAGGGCCGCCCCGTGCTGCTGCTGGAGCAGAACCGTGCGCAATGGGACCCTCTACTGATCCGCCGGGGCCTGGACGCGCTGGCGCGCGCCGAGGCACTGTGTGCGCAGCAGGGCGATTCCCTGGGGCCGTATGCACTGCAGGCCGCCATCGCAGCCTGCCATGCACGCGCAGCCCAGGCCGAGCAGACCGACTGGGTGCGCATCGCGGCGCTCTACGAGGCGCTGGCCCAGACCGCCCCCTCTCCGGTGGTGGAGCTCAACCGCGCCGTGGCCGTGGCCATGGCCTATGGGTCGGCGGCGGGCCTGGCCATCCTCGACACCCTGCGCGACGACAAGGCCCTGCAGGCCTACCAGTGGCTGCCCAGCGTGCGCGGCGACCTGCTGCACAAGCTGGGGCGCCATGCCGAGGCGCGGGCCGAGTTCGAGCGCGCGGCCGTGCTGACGCAGAACCAGCGTGAACGTGAACTGCTGCTGGCGCGTGCCCAGGCCTGCAGCGGCTGAGTTTTTTCAACCACGGTCCCAGGAGGATCACCATGAACAACCCCGTCGGCTGGTTCGAGATTTATGTCAACGACATGCCACGCGCCAAGGCTTTCTACCAGGGCCTGCTGGGCGTGACGCTCACGCGGCTGGAGAGCCCGGACGGCGACAGCAGCATGGAGATGTGGGCCTTTCCCATGAACGACGGCAGCTATGGCGCCTCGGGCACGCTGGCCAGGATGCCTGGCATGAGTGCCGGCGGCAACAGCACCCTGGTCTATTTCAGCTGCACGGACTGCGCCGTGGAGGCCGCGCGTGCGGTGCCCCATGGCGGGCGGCTGGAGCAGCCCAAGACCTCGCTCGGGCCCTACGGCTACATGGCGCTGGTGATCGATACCGAGGGCAACCGGATCGGCCTGCATTCCATGGGCTAGTCCGAGGGCGGCTGGGCGCGTGCTCAGGGATATGCGTGGAAAAATTGACGCATATCAAGAAAACAACAATGCCTTTCGCGCGTCCGTTGACGGTCTCCCGGGCCCTGCCGATACTGAGTTATCGAACAGTCCCCGGCAGCGTCTTGCCGAAACCACGGAGTCGCGTATGCGTACCAATCTGCCTGTCAGCGACCGCGAGTACCCCTTTCCTTCGGGCGAGACCCTGGTCTCGACCACCGACACCAAGGGCCGCATCACCTACTGCAACCCGCGCTTCATCGAGGTCAGTGGCTACAGCAAGGACGAGCTGCTGGGCCAGCCGCACAACCTGATCCGCCATCCGGACATGCCCGAGGAGGCCTTCCGCGACATGTGGGCCACCATCCAGTCGGGCAAGCCCTGGTCGGCCCCGGTGAAGAACCGGCGCAAGGATGGCGACTACTACTGGGTCGTGGCCAACGCCACGCCGCTGATGCAGAACGGCCAGCCCGTGGGCTATATGTCCGTGCGCACCGAGGCCACGCGTGAGCAGATCCGCGACGCCGAGGCGCTGTATGCCCGCATGCGCGAGGAGAAGGCTGCCGGCCAACAGAGCGTGGCGCTGCGCCAGGGCCGTCTCGTGAGTCTGGGCCTGTGGGGCCGCGTCTCCGAGGCCCTGACCTCAGGGATCGAGGGCAAGCTGCTGGCGATCCTCTTGGGGCTCATGCTTGCAGGCTATGCGCTCGAGCGCATGCTGCCCGGCGTCTGGGCGCTGGTCCTGTGGCTGCCTTTGCTGCTGCTGGCCTGGTGGTATCAGACACGGCTGGTGGTGCGCCCGCTGGATGAACTCATCGTGGCGGCCAACCGGATGGCCGCAGGCGACCTGACCGAGCGCATCGTGCATGACCGCAACGACAAGCTCGGCGAGCTGCAGCAGGCGCTGGGTCAGCTGTCCGTGAACCTGATGTCCATCGTGCGTGATGCGCGCGAGGAGAGCGGCCACATGCTGGTGGGCACCCAGGAGATATCCCAGGGCAATCAGGACCTGTCGGCGCGTACCGAGTCGCAGGCCAGCAATCTGGAGGAGACGGCGGCTTCCCTGGAGGAGATCACGGGCACGGTGCGCAGCACGGCCGAATCGGCCCGCCACGCGGCCGAGCTGACCCGCGAGGTCAGCGAGATGGCCGAGCGCAGCCGCCAGGCCGTCGATGCGGTGGGGCACACCATGCGCGAGATCGAGGTGTCTTCCTCGCGCATCGGCGAGATCACCCAGGTGATCGACGGCATCGCCTTCCAGACCAACATCCTGGCGCTGAACGCGGCCGTGGAGGCCGCGCGGGCGGGCGAGCAGGGGCGCGGCTTTGCCGTGGTGGCCAGCGAGGTGCGGGCCCTGGCCGGGCGCAGCGCCGAGGCGGCCAAGGAGATCAAGAAGCTGATCGAAGAGTCGCGCTCGCGCGTGCGTGACGGTCACGAGAAGTCCGAGGCCGCGCAGTCCACCATGGCCGAGGCCGTGGGCGGGGTGCAGCGTGTGAGCACCCTGGTGAGCGAGATCAGCCACTCGGCCAACGAGCAGCTTTCGGGCGTGTCGCAGATCAACGCGGCCGTGGCCCAGATGGACACCATCACGCAGCAGAACGCGGCCCTGGTCGAGCAGATCGCGGCGTCTTCCCACGCGCTGGAGAACACGGCGCGCACGGTGACCGAAAGCGTGCAGGTCTTCAAGCTCGACCGGCGCGAGGCCGGCGCGCAGCCCGACGCGGTGGCCCTGCGCCGCGCGCACAAGGCGGCCAGCCTGCCGGCCCCGGGCTAGCACTGAGCCGCGCGGCGGCGTTCAGCTGCCGTGCAGGTGGATGGTGTTCTTGCCCGCGTGCTTGGCCTGGTACATGGCCTCGTCGGCCTGGCGCATGAGCACATCCATGTCCGTGTCGCCAGAATTGAAGAGCGTGATGCCGATGCTGCCGCTGGACTGGTAGTCCAGCCCTTCCAGATCGTAGGGCTTGGCCATGCTCACCAGGGCCTTGGCCGCGATCTGACGTGCCTCGGTGCGCGCCAGCGCAAGGTCGGCGTTCAGGTGCTCCAGCACGATCACGAACTCGTCGCCACCCAGACGCGCCACGGTGTCGGATTCGCGTACCACGCGGCTCAGGCGGCTGGCGATCTGCTGCAGCAGCAGGTCGCCCGCGTGGTGGCCATGCTCGTCGTTGATCTTCTTGAAATTGTCCACGTCCACGAAGAGCAGGGCGCCGTGCTGGTTGTTGCGCCGCGCCACCGCCAGCGCGCGCTGCAGACGTTCGAGCAGCAGGCGCCGATTCGGCAGGGCGGTGAGATGATCGTAGAAGGCGATGTGGCGGATCTCCTCCTCCCGCAGCTTGCGTTCGGAGATGTCGCTCATGGTGGCCACGTAGTGCGTCACCAGGCCCTGCTCGTTGCGCACGGCGGTGATCGTGGTCCACAGGAGCAGCAGGTCGCCGCGCTTGCGCTGGTCCCAGATTTCCCCTTCCCACTTGCCCGTGGCGCGGATGCTCTCCCACATGGCCTCATAGAAGGACGCGTCGTGCCGACCTGAACGCAGCACGCTGGTCTTGCGCCCGATCAGTTCCTCGCGCGCGTAGCCCAGCAGATCCAGGAAGGCCTGGTTGACGCGCAGGATGTTGGTCTCGGCATCGCTGACCAGCATAGCCTGGCGTGACTCGAAGGCCACGGCCGCGATGCGGCGCTCCTGTTCGGCGCGGGCGCGTTCGGTGATGTCGCGCGAGAAGAGCACCATGGCGCGCTTGCCGTCGATCTGCACATCCAGGGCCTGGGCGCGGCCCTCGAAGACATGGCGCCCGCCCAGCGTATCCATCTCGTATTCGATCTTCTGCGGCGTGCCGGCCTCCAGGGTCTGGCGCAGAAATGCCAGGAAGCGCTGCGCCTGTTCCCCGCTCATCACCTCGTCGAGCCGCTTGCCCAGGATGTCCTCGGCGCGCGCGTAGAGCAGCCGCTCCTCGGGGGAGACCACCTCGAGGTAGCGGCCGTCCTCGTTGAGCATGAACAGCAGGTCGGGCGAGGCACGGGTGATGGCGCGGCGCATGGACTCGCTGCGCGCCAGCGCCTGGCGGGCCTGCCGCTGGTCCTCCAGGTCATGCAGCAGCAGCGCCAGCAGCGCCGTGCTGGGCCCGAGGATGAAGAGGTAGGGCCAGGCCAGGGTGTCGAGCAGCTTGTAGAGATGCTGCGTCGGCAGCAGCAGGAACCAGCCCAGGCAGGCCACGTGCAGCAGCACGCCGAAGATCAGGAAGTCGAGCAGCTTGGGTTGCGTCCAGCCACGTCGCAGCGCCTGGCGCATCAGCAGGCCGGCCAGCACCGAGGTGCTGATCACCGCCACGCCCACCCAGGCCCCCGCGCCACCCAGGCTCAGCCGGTAGGCCGCGGCGATGAGGCCTGCGATCACCGCAGCGATCGGCCCGGCGAAGATGCCAGCCACGCCGAGAATGGCCGAGCGCCCGTCGAAGATCACGCCCGGCGCGAGCTTAGCCGGATGCATCATGCCGAAGATGCAGATGGCGCCGAAGATCAGACCGGCCGTGATGCTGGCCGCCCGCTGGCGCGGACCCCAGACGCGGATGTTGAACTCGTACAGCGCCGACATGGCCAGGAGGAGGGCCGTGCTGTAGATCAGATCAAGCGTCATGAAGCAGTATCCGGTGAGGGCGCGCAACGCAGGGACGGGGTGAG
>JAIERT010000282.1 GCA_019746735.1 Burkholderiaceae bacterium
GGTCCGCCGCAAGGTACTCAGCCTCGGTCTGCGGCGCCTCACGCACCGCCGGGTCGTAGAACACGCGGTACTGGTCTTCGAACAGGCGCTTCTGCACGATGTCGGCGCCGTCGGGCGGGCGCGGACTGATGATGAGTTGGCACTCATCATTGCGCAGCATCTCCAGCCGCGGGATGGCCGAGGGGATGATGCGCAGCGTCACACCCGGCGCCTGGGCGCGCAGGCGGGCCGCCAGTGCGGGCAGCAGCAGGTCACGCTGGAAGTCGTTGGCGGCAAGGGTCAGCGTGGTTTCCCAGCGTGCGGGATCGAAGTCGCCGCTGTTGGCAAAGTGCTGCAGCTGGCGCAAGAGGCTGCGCGCCTCGGCGGCCAGGGCTTCGGCGCGGGCCGTGGGGGCGATGCCGCGGCCGCTCTTGACGAACAGCGGGTCGCCGGTGATGGCGCGCAGCTTGTCGAGCAGATGGCTGACGGCGGATTGCGTGACGCCCAGACGCTGGGCCGCACCGGTGACCGAGCCACTTTCCACGACCGCCAGCAGCAGCTGGAGCAGATGGCCGTCCAGGTCCAAATGATCGAATTTGCTCATGGGTTCCATCTTGATGGCCCTGTTTATCGTGGTCAATGCCTGCGGAATACTCGCGGCCACACCTTTTGATCCCCATCAAGCAGGAGAGCCATGTGAGCAAGCTGGTAGCAGAGCACCCGATTCCCGGCACCATCCTTTTCGACGGCGAGCAGGCCCGCAAGGGCTATGCGCTCAACAAGATGTGCTTTTCCTTCAACTCGGCCGAGAACCGCGAGGCTTTCAAGGCGGACGAGGAAGGCTATATGCGGCGCTATGGCCTCAACGAGGCGCAGGCGCGCGCCATCCGCAAGCGCGACGTGCTGGGTCTGCTGGCCGCGGGCGGCAACGTCTACTACCTGGCCAAGTTCGCCGGCATCCTCAAGCTCGACGTGCAGGACCTCGGTGCCCTGCAGACCGGCATGAGCAAGGAAGCTTTCAAGGCCAAGCTGCGCGCAGCGGCCTTCCAGTAAATCCAGACAGGAGCACCTTCATGGCCCAACTCATCGGCGGACTCGCCACCTCGCACATCCCCTCCATTGGCAATGCCATCGCCAAGGGCCTGCAGCAGGATCCCTACTGGAAACCCTTCTTCGACGGCTTCCCGCCCATCCGCGCCTGGCTGGAAGAGCAGAAGCCCGACGTGGCCGTCGTCTTCTACAACGACCATGGGCTGAACTTCTTTCTCGACAAGATGCCGACCTTTGCCGTGGGCGCCGCGGCCGAATACCACAACGCCGACGAGGGCTGGGGCATCCCCACGCTGCCGCCGCACCGCGGCCACCCGGAGCTGAGCTGGCACATCATCAACAGCCTGATCGACCAGGAGTTTGATGTGGTGACCTGCCAGGAGATGCTGGTGGACCACGCCTTCACCGTGCCGCTCAAACTCTTCTGGCCGCAGGAGGTGTGCCCGGTGCGCACGGTGCCGATCTGCATCAACACCGTGCAGTTCCCGCTGCCCAGTGCCAAGCGCGTCTATGCCCTGGGCAAGGCCGTTGGCGCGGCCATCCAGAGCTGGAAGAGCGAGCAGAAGGTGGTGGTGCTGGGCACCGGCGGCCTGAGCCATCAGCTCGATGGCGAACGCGCGGGCTTCATCAACAAGGACTTCGACCTCAAGTTCATGCAGAGCCTGCAGAGCAACCCGGAGTGGGCCACGCAGTACAGCATCCACGAGCTGGTCGAGAAGACCGGCACCCAGGGGGTGGAGCTGCTGATGTGGCTGGCCATGCGCGGCGCCCTGAGCACAGGGGGCAGCGGCGTGCGCACGGTGCACAGCAATTACCACATCCCGATTTCCAACACCGCCACCGGCGTGATGGCGCTGGAGCAGGTGGACTGAGGCGGCTCAGTCCTTGGGGCGGAAGATAATGGTCATCGGCGATGGGACCACACCGTCTTCGTTGCGCGGTAGCTTGTCGGTTTTGGTGATGGCCTTGAGGACGGCATCGTCCCAAGCTTTGTTGCCGCTGCTCTTGACTAGCTTGGGTCCATCCTTTTCGCCACTGAGGATGGTGCCATCAGGCGCGGTGTGGACTACTACATGGGCTTCGGGATTGTTGGGCAGTTCATCGAGAAAGGCGATGTTGGGCTTGATGCGCGCGCGGATGCGACCAGCATAGCTGGTCGAAATCCCGGAGGTTTGTATAGCCGTGCCCGTGTCCGTGGGCTTGCCCGTGGCGTTGGCTAACCCAGCCATACGCTTGATGTTCTCCTGCCGCAGCTTCTCGCGCAGCTCGGCCTCCTGCTGTTCCTTGCGCTTGGCCTCGAGCTCCTTCCTGCGCTTTTCCTCGGCGAGCTTCTTTTCGCGTTCCTGGCGCTCACGCTCCAGTTTCTCCTGGCGTTCGCGTTCAAGGCGCTGCTTCTCGCGGCGCTCCTGTTCGGCCTTTTCCTTGGCGTCGCGCTCACGCTCGCGTTGCAGCGCGATCTCTGCATCGTTCGGACCGGGGTCGGCCATCTTGGGCGGTGCGGGCGGCGGCGCCGGTTCAGGCTGGGGTTCCGGTTCAGGTTCAAGCAGCCTGGGCGCCGCCTGTTGCGGTACGGCTGACCAGAGCTCGGCCTCGACCGAGAGACTGGTGTCGCTGCGACGCCAGCTCACGCCCCAGGTCAGTGCGGCCAGCAGCAGGCCGTGGACCAGCAGGGCCAGGCCATAGGAGCGCAGCAGGCCCTGGCGCGGCTGCAGGGGCTGGAACTCGAAGCGGCTGCTGGCTTCCACGGTGCTCAGTTCGCGACCTGAACCGACAGGCCCACGCGCTGGGCGCCCGCCTTCTGCAGGACATTCATGACGTTGACCACGGCTTCGTACTTGACGCTCTTGTCGGCACTGATGATGACGGCGCTGCTGCCATCCTTGCCCAGGCCATCCTGTGCGCGTTTGACATTGGCGGCCAGTTCGCCCAGCTTGATGCGGCGCGTGTTGCCGTCGATCTTGAGGCTCAGGGTCTCGTCCTTGCCCACGATGACCTCGATGACCTGCTCTGGCGGCTTCTTGCCCTTGCCCACGGTTGGCAGGTCCACCGCGCTGGGCGTGATCAGTGGTGCCGTGACCATGAAGATGATCAGCAGCACCAGCATCACGTCGATGAAGGGCACCATGTTGATCTCGTTGATGGTGCGGCGTCCGCGTCCCCGGCTGACCATGGAAGGCATGGCATCGTCCCTTTCAGTGCACCGAAGCGGGGGTGGCCGGATGAGTGCCGATATTGCGCTGCAGGATGTTGGAGAACTCCTCGATGAAGGTCTCCAGCACGATGGACACGCGATCGATGTCGCGCGCGAAGCGGTTGTAGGCCACGACGGCGGGGATGGCGGCAAACAGGCCGATGGCCGTGGCGACCAGCGCCTCGGCAATGCCGGGGGCGACAGAGGCCAGCGTCACCTGCTGTAGCGAGGCCAGGCCGGTGAAGGCGTGCATGATGCCCCAGACGGTGCCGAACAGGCCCACATAGGGCGAGACCGAGCCCACCGAGGCCAGGAAGGAGAGGTTGGTTTCCACCACGTCCATCTCGCGCTGGAAGCTGGCGCGCATGGCGCGGCGCGCGCCGTCGAGCAGGGTGCCGGCATCGGTGATGCGGCGCTCGCGCAGTTTCTGGTACTCGCGCAGGCCGGCCACGAAGATGCGTTCCATGGGCCCGCCGGTGTGGGCCTTCTGCGCAGCCTGGGCATAGAGGGTGTTGAGGTTGGCGCCGGACCAGAAGTCGCGCTCGAACTTTTCGTTGAGCTCGCGCACGCGCTTCAAACCGAACAGCTTGCTGAAGATGGCGGCCCAGCTGGCGATGGAGACGAGCACCAGCAGCAGCATCACGGCCTGCACGACGAAGCTGGCGTGCAGCACCAGTTGGACGATGGAGAGGTCTTGGCTCATTTCAATGCTTCCAGAATGCTGCTCGGAATTCTTTCAGGTTTCATGCTCGCTGCAGACACCCAGCCGATGCGGATGCTGCCTTCGCACAACAGTTCAGGCTGACCGCTCGTCTTGCGCCAGGCCTGCTGGGCAATTGTGATCGATGCGCGGCCGCTTTCCTGGAGCCGCGCTGTAACCAATAGTTCGTCGTCGAGTCGGGCGGGGCGGTGGTATTTGATGGTGGTCTCGCTGACGACGAACATGCCGCCTGTCTGTTCACGCAGTGCTTGTTGGCCGACGCCGAGCGAGCGCAGCCACTCGGTACGCGCGCGCTCGAAGAACTTGAGGTAGTTGGCGTAGAAGACGATGCCGCCGGCATCGGTGTCTTCCCAGTAGACGCGGATCGGCAGTTCGTAGGTCATGGGTGCTTTAGCGCAGGAGTTTGCTGAGCCGTTCTACCGCCGCCTGCAGCTGGGGCAGGGCGCTGGCGGTGGAGAAACGGATGTAGCGCGCGGTGTCGGCGCTGCCGAAGTCGCGCCCCGGGGTGATGGCCACATGGGCCTGCTGCATGAGGGCGAAGCTCAGTTCCCAGCTGTCCTTCACGCCCAGCTTGCTGCAGGCCTCGGTGCAGTCGGCCCAGGCGTAGAAGGCGCCGTCGGGCATGACAGGAACCTGCAGGCCCAGTTCGTTCAGCGCAGGGATGAACCAGTCGCGCCGGGCCTGGAACTCCGCGCGGCGGCGCTCGTATTCGGCCAGGCTCTCGGGCTCGAAGCAGGCCAGGGCTGCATGCTGGGCGATGGTGCTGGGGCAGATGTACAGGTTCTGGGCCAGGCGCTCGACCACGGGCACCAGGTCCTCGGGCAGCACCAGCCAGCCCAGACGCCAGCCCGTCATGCTGAAGTACTTGGAAAAGCTATTGATCGAGATGATGTGGTCATCGATGGCCAGGGCACTGTGGCCGTAGCGCTCCTCGTAGCTCAGGCCCAGGTAGATCTCGTCGACCAGGGTGATGCCGTCGTGTTCTTTCACCACCGCGTGGATGCGGCTCAGCTCGGCCGGATCGATGGAGGTGCCCGTGGGGTTGGAGGGCGAGGCCAGCAGTACGCCGCGCGTCTTCGGCCCCCAGTGGGCCCGCACCTGTTCGGCGCTGAGCTGGAAGCGCTGTTGCGGACCACAGGGGATGAGCCGGGCCGTGCCCTCGGCCGCGCTCACGAAGTGCCGGTTGCAGGGGTAGCTCGGGTCCGGCATCAGGATCTCGTCGCCGGCCTCGATCAGGGCCAGACAAGCCAGCTGCAGGGCAGCCGAGGCGCCGGCGGTGACGACGATGCGCCCGGGTGCGATGTCCAGCTTATGACGCTGCGCATACCAGGCGCTGATGCGTTCGCGCAGGGCAGGCAGACCGTTGGCATCGGTGTACTGGCTGCGGCCGGCGCGCACGGCGCGCTCGGCGGCTTCCTGCACCAGCGGCGGGGCCGTGAAGTCCGGCTCGCCGATGTTCAGGAAGATCATGGGCTCGGCGCCCTGGGCCGCCTCGCGCGCCAAGGCCGAGGCGGCCTTGGCCACCTCCATCACGTAGAAGGGTTCGATCTTCTGCGCGCGGGAAGCGATTTTCATTCGATGCCTAGCGGGCCTTGCCCGCGGCGCGGTCGGCTTCGACCTCGGCGGCGCGCAGCGTGGGTGCCAGGCCGCCGAGCACACCGTTGACGTACTTGTGGCCGTCGGTGCCGCCGAAGGACTTGGCGAGTTCGATGTACTCGTTGAGGACCACGCGCCAGGGTACGTCCAGGCAGTGCTGGAACTCGTAGGCCCCCATCCACATCACGGCGCGCTCGATGGGCGAGAGCTCGGCGAGCTTGCGGTCCAGCAGCGGGGTGATGAGTCGGTCGAGGGCCTCGGCTTCAGCCACGCAACCGTGCAGCAGGGCATCGTAGTGGGCCGCGTCGGCCTTGTTGAAACCGCTGAGGTCACGCGTGAAGGTGTCGATGGCGCTCGTTTCATTGCGGCCCACGAGGTGCTGGTACAGGGCCTGCAGAGCGAATTCGCGCGCGCGGCTGCGGCCGGACTTGGCCGCGGATTTACGCGGTGCGGCGGGGGCCGTGCTCATGCGATGTCTTCCAGCAGGTTGGCCATTTCCACGGCCACGCGGGCGGCATCGCGGCCCTTGTCGGTCTGGCGCGCCTCGGCCTGGGCCAGGGTCTCGACGGTGAGGATGGCATTGGCGATCGGGGTCTGGTAGTCCAGCGAGACACGCGTGACGCCGGCCCCCGATTCGTTGGCGACCAGCTCGAAGTGGTAGGTCTCGCCACGGATGATGCAGCCCAGCGCGATCAGCGCGTCGTAATTGTTCTTCTCGGCCAGGGCCTGCAGGGCGAGCGGCACTTCGAGCGCGCCGGGTACCATGACGTGGTCGATGTTCTTGGTCTGCACGCCCAGTGCGGCCAGCTCGGCGCGGCAGGCCTGGGCCAGGGCGTTGGTGATGGCCTCGTTGAAGCGGGCCTGCACGATGCCGA
>JAIERT010000088.1 GCA_019746735.1 Burkholderiaceae bacterium
CGCCCACGGCGCGCATCACGTTCACGGCCAGCAGGCCGAAGCCCTGCGCAAGCTCACGCGCGGCGCGGATCTCGCGGCGCAGCGCTTCCAAGTTGGCGGCATTGATGGCGGTCTTGGCCGCGTCACCGGCCGCGAGATGGCCCGTGGCCGCCATCAGATCCGGGTGGTGGCGGCGCAGGTCCACCGAGGAGAGTGTGCCCATGCCGCCGAGTTCGGCCACGCTGCCGGCCAGGCGATGCGCCGAGACGCCGATGCCCATGCCGCCTTGCACGATGGGCAGCAGGCTGCGGCCGGCCAGCATCAGCGGGCGCAGGCCGCTGCGCGCCAGCCAGGCGGCACTGCTGAGGGGAATGTGGGGGAAAGGGAGCGCAGGATTCATGGCCAACATAGCCTAAGGCGGAACACCGCCGCGCTTCTTGCGCTGGGTCAAGCTTTGCTGCGGCGACAGCCGCCGCCCCGGTCTGGCCCCGCCGCGCTCGCTCGTCAGCGCAGGCGCGGTGCCATGTTGCGCGTGCTGGCCAGGGTGCGTGCCTGCGCTTCGAGTTGACGTGCCGTGGTGGCGGATGCCTGCAGGCGGCCAGCGTTGCCGCTGGCGAGCTGCTCCAGCTGGCCCAGGGTCTGCCGCAGCTCATCCAGGCCGGCGTCCTGCGCCCGGGTGTGCTGCGTGATCTCGGTGAGGGCCTGGGTCACGCGCTGCACCTGGTTCACCACTTCCTGCATGGTCTGGCCCGCCTGTTCCACCAGCTTGCCGCCCTGGGCCACGCTACTGACGGAAGCTTCGATCAGCTGCTTGATCTCCTTGGCCGCAGCCGCGCTGCGCCCGGCCAGGGCCCGCACCTCGGTGGCCACGACGGCGAAGCCCCGGCCCTGATCGCCGGCGCGCGCGGCTTCCACGGCGGCGTTGAGCGCAAGGATGTTGGTCTGGAAGGCGATGCCGTCGATCACACCGATGATGTCGGCGATGCGGTCGGACGATTTGCGGATGGCCTGCATGGTGTCCACCACCTGGCTCACCACGGCGCCGCCACGCTCGGCCACCTGGGCGGCGCTGCTGGCCAGCTGCTGGGCCTGGCGCCCGCTCTCGCTGCTCTGTTTGAAGGTGCCGGCCAGCGCCTGCATCTGGGTGTCGGCCTGCTGCAGGCGGGCCTGTTGCGGAGCACTTTGCACCGCCTCGTGTCGTGCAGGCTGCGCCAGCTGCTCGGCCTGTTGCTGCATCTGGGCCACGGTCTCGCGCAGGCGCTGCTGCAGATCGCTCAGCGCGGCCTGCAGCTGGCCAGCCTCGCCGGGGTCGCTAACGACTATGGGGCTGTCGAGATCACCCTGGGCGAGGCGGCGTGCGGCCTGCACCGTGCCCTTGAGGCTGCGGTTGACCGGGTGCAGCATCCACCAGGCCCAGAGGGCCGAGAGCAGCATGGCCACCACGCCGGCGGCGAGCAGCAGGGTGCGTGCGGTGGCGATGCTGCCGCGTTCCACGCTCCGGCGCTGCTGCGTCGTCAGCGTCTGGATCGAGGCCTGCAGGGCGTTGAGCGCGGGCAGGGTTTCGCCGATGAAGAGCAGCGAGGCTTCGGGGCGCAGGTTTTCTTCCACGAGCTTGAGCACGCGTTCGGCCGACTCGGCGTGCGCGCCACGTTGTTTTCTGAGATTGGCCAGCAAGGTCGCGTCGGCGTTGCGTTCCAGCGTGGCGAGTGCGGCGTCGAACTGGCGGTTGGCGGCCTGCTGCTGGGCCTGCAAGGGCTGCGGGGGCGCGGCGATGGGCGCCTTGATCACGTCCATGACCACGGCGGACATGGACTCGCTGGCGGCCAGCAGCTGGCCTGCCGCCTCGGCCTGGGCGCGGTCGGCCGCGCTCATGCGTTCGGCGGCCTGTTCGATGTTGTGCAGTTGCACCGTGGCCAGCCAAGCGTAGCCGGCCAGCAGCAGCAGGGGCAGACCCAGGCCCAGCAGCAGGCGGGTTCCGGTGGACCAGGGGGCGCGACGCATGGTGTTCTGTTCTTCGGAGATGGGTCGCGGCCATTGTGGCATTGGCTCGCGCGCAGCGTCCAGTCTCCGAAACCCGGAATAGCGGGGCTTTCAGGGCTGTTGTGGGTGGTTGCTCTCGTCGAGACGCCGACGGTTGCGGTTGAGGCAGGTGTCACTGGCGGCGGGCACGAGCAGCTCATGATCGACAGCGAATTCAACCATACGGTCGCCCGATCGGTTGGCTGATCACTGCCGGCTCATCGTTGATGCTTGGTGCGTTGACTTGCTTCTCAGCGCTGCGCCCCCGCCTCATAGACACAGCGCATCCCGATGTACACCGCGTAGAAATCCCGGGGCTTCCAGGCGTCCAAATCCGCGCGCATCTGGGCGGCCGGGTACCACCAGGAGCCTCCCATGGTCGGTCGTTCCTCACCTCGCACATCGGCTGCCCATTCCCAGACATTGGCGCCCATGTCGTGCAGGCCGTTGACGCCCGCACGGGTCTCGGTGACGGGCGCGGCGCGTGGCCAGGGATCGGGGTCGCTGGTGTTGGCGCCCTGCGGGCTGTCGCCCGTGGGCCAGGGGTAACTGCGCCCGCGCACCCAGGGCGCGGGCGGGGTGCTGCGCAGCTCGGTGTAGGCCGCGCGCCGCCACTCGGCGGCCGTGGGCAGGCGGCCGCCGGCCCAGCGGCAGTAGGCCGCCGCTTCGGCGTGGGTCAGGTGCACGGCGGGCAGCTGGGGGCCGATGGGCTCCACACCGTCCGGGCGGCGCCAGGTCCAGCCGGGGCGGCGCTGCCAACCGGCCCCGTACTCGAAGCCGCCGCCTTCGCGCTCGGCCTGCGTCACGGTGCCGGTGGCGGCCACATAGCGCGCGAACTGGGCGATGGTGACTTCGGTGCGGTCGATCTCCAGCCCGCCCGCGTCGTCGAGCCGTACACGTTCACCCACCTGGGCCTGTGCACTGAAAGCCGCGAGAGCCAGCAGCCAGGCGGAGCGCTTCACGGCGCGGGCTCCTGCCAGCGCGCCCGGGCCCAGCGCTGCAGCCGCGGACGCAGCGGCAGGAAGGCGCGGTAGGCCAGCTCCAATAACCAGCTGATCGGCGGCACGGCGGCCAGCCAGCCCAGCACACGCCAGCCGGGCAGGCTGCGCCACAGGTGCGCGAAGCCGGCCGCCCCGCTGTACAGACGGCCCTGCGCGTCGCGTACATGGAAGCGGCGCATGGCCGCCTCGCAGGACAGACCGGGGCCGGTGGGTGCGCCTGCACTGACGTCATGCCAGGCCAGGCGTTCCGCGCCGCGCTGGCGCTGGTAGAGCGCGATTTCGCGCCGGCACAGCGGGCAGCTGCCGTCGTGGTACACGGTGAGTTCGGGAGCTTTGCCGGAGGTCATGAGGATGGATCATGCCGTGCCAGCGGCCAGTCGACCGGGGGTTGTGCACTGGCCCTGCAGCGCATCGGGTTTTGGGTGGCTTGGCTGACCTGGGCCTGCGCCACCAGTGCCGCAATCTGCACACGCATCATGGGCGGTGCCTGCTGCTGCGCGACCGCCTCAGTTACCAGGACCTCGAGGAAGTCCCCCAGTCCGGGAGGTGAATCCCATCGTCATGGGCACCCACGGCGTCGGTCCTGTACGCCGTTTCGTCGTGGGCCGTCAGAGGCAGCGCGTGCCGGCGGGTGCGCGGATTCCCGCTCTGACCTGGCACGGGGCCGGCGTTCAGCCGCGCACGTCGGCCACCGGCTCGCTGCCGAAGTCTTCACGCTGCAGAAAGGCCAGGACCTTGCGCGCCGCGGCGTCAGGGCTGTCGAGCTGGCCGCCGCGCTTGAGCTGCTCGAAGCGTGCGCGGTCGGGGAAAGCTGCGGCGTCGGCGCCGCGCAGCTGGACCTGCATGTCGGTGTCGATCACGCCAGGCGCCAGCGAACAGACCCGGGCGCCGTTCGGCTTGAGCGCTTCCTCCAGCGCGACGCAGCGTGTGTACAGGTCCATGCCGGCCTTGGCGGCGCAGTACACGGCCTGCGAGGCCATGGGCCGGCGGCCCAGGCCCGAGGAGATGTTGAGCACCTTGCGCGGCCCATGCCAGGCTTCGGTGGCACCGAGGAAGGCGGCCGTGAGCGCCATCGGTGCTTCGAGATCCACGCGCAGGGCCTGGGCGATGTCCTCGGGGCTCAGGGCCGAGAGAGGGGCGATGGCGGGAATGACGCCGGCATTGTTGATCAGCGTGGCACTGGCGTAAGGCGTACCCGCCTGGCCCAGCCATTGCTGCAGCCGGGACGCGGCTTCGCCACTTCGGGCCAGGTCCAGCGGCCATTGCTCGAGGGTGGCGCCCGCGGCCTGCGCCTGGGCGGCGAGGGCCGGGTTTTGCCTGCGCGAGATGCACACCAGCGTGTGATCCGCCTGCAGCAGTTGCTGCGCCATGGCCAGGCCCATGCCGCGCGAGGCGCCGGTGAGGATGAAAAGGTGGGTGGAGCGCATGGGTGGGGGTGCTCTCAAAAAGCGGGTGGGCTGTGCCAGTGCAGCGGCTCGCCGCTGACGGGATGTGCGATTGCCAGCTCGCTGGCGTGCAGCAGCAGGCGCGGGCTGCGGGCCTGGGTCTCGGCGTCGGCGTAGAGCGGGTCGCCCAGGATGGCATGGCCGATGGACTGCAGGTGCACGCGCAGCTGGTGGGTACGGCCGGTCACGGGCTCGAGTTCGAGCCGCGTCTGCGGCCGGCCCTGGGCATCGCTCTCGCGGGTGAGCACCCGCCAGCGCGTGAGGCTGGGCCGGCCGTCGGCTGTGATGAACTGGCGCGGGCGATTCGGCCAGTCGGTGCGCAGGGGCTGGTCGATCTCGCCGCTGTCCTGCGCCACATGGCCGGCGACGACGGCGATGTAGCGCTTGTGCACGCGGCGCAACTCGAAGGCCATGCCCAGCGTGCGCCGCATGGCCGCGCCACGCGCCATCAGCAGCAGGCCCGAGGTGGCCATGTCCAGCCGGTGCACGACGAGGGCATCGGGCCACTGGGCCTGGGCGCGTGCGCTGGCGCAGTCCTGGTTGACGATGCCGCGGCCGGGCACGGAGAGCAGGCCCGCGGGTTTGTCCAGTACGAGCAGCGCCTCGTCTGCGTGCAGGCAGGGCAGGGCCGGCAGCATGATGTCAGAGCTTCTTGTCGCCCTGGATCAGGCGTTGCACGGTGTCGCAGAGCTCGGAGACGTCATTGGGCTTGTGGATCAGCGCGCGCGCACCCGCGGCGAGCGCGTTGGCCTCGATCTCGGGCGTGATGTAGCCCGAGGCCAGGGCCATGGGCAGCCGGGGGCGGATCTGGCGCGCCTCCTGGAGCAGGTCCACGCCGCTGTAGCCCGGCATGTTGTAGTCGGTGACCAGCAGGTCGAAGTCCTGCTGCTCGCGCAGCGCCGCGAGGGCGGTGCGCGGATCGGTGTAGACGCTGACCTTGAAGCCGCGTCGGCTGAGCACGCGCTCGACGAGGAAGGCCAGCGCCTGGTCGTCATCCACATACATGACGTGGCGCCCGAAGCCCATGACGGTCTGCAGCCGTGCAGGTTCGGCCGGGATGGAGGCGACGTTGTCCTCGGCCACGGGGAAGTAGAGCGTGAACTCGCTGCCCTGCCCCGGGGCGCTGCTCACGTCCACCGCCCCCAGGTGCGTGCGCATGACGCCGTGCACCACGGCCAGGCCCAGGCCCGTGCCCTGGCCCACGGGCTTGGTGGTGTAGAAGGGCTCGAAGATGCGCTGCAGGGTCTCGCGGTCCATGCCGCTGCCGCTGTCGCGCACGGACAGCGTGACGTAGCGGCCCTCGGCCAGGCCCAGGCGCTGGCATTCGAGCATGGCGGGACTGCAGCTGGCCAGCGAGATGCTGACGGTGCCGCGTACGCCGCCGATGGCGTGGACAGCGTTGGTGCAGAGGTTGATCAGCGCCTGCTCGACCTGGGTCGCGTCGGCCAGCACCGGCGGGGTGTCATGCAGACGCACCTGCAGGTCCACGCCGGGCGGCAGCGTGACTTTCATGAGGCGTACCGATTCCTGCACCACCTCGCCCAGATGCACATGGTGGCGCTTGGGTGTCTCGTTGCGGCTGAAGGTGAGGATCTGCCGCACCAGGTCGCGCCCGCGCCGGCCGGCTTTCTCGATCTCGGCCAGGCTGACCTGCACGGGTGAGTGGGCTGGTGCGTCCTGGCGCGCCAGCGTGACGTTGCCCAGGATGGCGCCGAGGATGTTGTTGAAATCGTGCGCGATGCCGCCGGCCATGGTGCCGATGGCCTGCATCTTGTGGGCCTCGCGCAGCTGCGCCTCGAGCACGTTGCGCTGGGCTTCCATCTGGCGCCGTGCCGTCAGATCGCGCGCGAAGACGGTGGTGATGTCGCCGTCCCCCTCGGGCTGGCGCTCGCGCGAGACGCTGACCTCCAGCGCCAGCGGCAGGCCGTCGGCCGTGCGACCGTTGACCTCGCCCAGGATGGCCTGGCTGGAGACGCGGGTCGCGGCGATGGTGCCGATGGACTCGGGCAGGAAGCGGCCCAGCGAGGTCTTGAGCGCCTGCTCGGGCGGGCACT
>JAIERT010000272.1 GCA_019746735.1 Burkholderiaceae bacterium
TTTTGCACACGTGCGATCTTCATGCGGACTCCTGAACAGCAACCCTGAATGGTTGCACTTGGTTTATCTTGGTGCGAATTATAGAACCAAGATTTCCGAGGGCAGCCGTGGAAAACACCTATCGGTCGGATCTATTGGTCCGACTTGGTCAGCGCTTTGCTATGATCAGCCACACTTTATCTGTCGGCTTTCACCATGGACCCCTCTGCCCTGCTGCGCGAAACCCTGCTGGACAAACTCAAATCCGGCATCTGGCGCGCTGGCCATCGCATCCCCACCGAACGCGCCCTCTGTGCCGAGTACGGCCTGGGCCGCTCGGCCGTGCGTCGTGTGCTGGGGCAGCTCAAGGATGCCGGTCTGATCACGCAGACCGTGGGCAGCGGCACCTATGTGAGCGAGCGCATCGCCAGCCTGCTGCCCGCGCTGGAGCCCGCCACGGCGACCACGGGCGTGAGCCCGGCCGAGCTGATGGAAGCGCGTCATGCGATGGAACCGGCCATCGTGGAGATGGTGGTGCGCAACGCCACCCCCGCGGACTTCGCGCGCATGACGCAGTGCTGCGAACGCGCCGAACAGGCCGGCAGCCTGGAGGACTTCGAGCACTGGGACGGCATGCTGCACGAGGTGATTGCTGAGGCGGCGCACAACACCTTCATCACCCAGGTCTTCAAGCTCATGAACCAGGCCCGCACCCAGGGTGAGTGGGGCATGCTCAAGCGGCGCAGCGTCACGCCCGAGCGCCGCGCGGCCTACCAGCGCGAACACCGCGCGCTGGTCGCCGCGCTACGCGAGCGCGACCTGGAGCGCGCGCTGGAATGCACGCGCGGACATCTGGTGCACGTTCAGCGCAACCTGCTGGGCCACTGAGGTTCAGTGCTTGCCGTGGCCGCCATGCGCCGCGGAGCCAGGCGCCATGCTGAGCACGGGCAGTGACAGCTCGACCTTGCTCTCCACGCCCTTGGCGTCCTTGAAGACCAGCGTGAGCGGAATGCTGCTGTCCTTGCGTAAGGCCACCTTGAGGTCCAGCAGCATGACGTGGTAGCCGCCGGGCTTGAGCTCCACGGTCTGGCCCGCGGGCAGGTCCAGGCCGGCGACGGCGCGCATGCGCATGATGTCGCCTTCCATCTTCATCTCGTGCACCTCGGTCACGCCGGCCACGGGTGAGGACGCGCCGACCAGGCGCGTGCCTTCCCGGGCCTGGAGCTTCATGAAGGCGCCGCTGGCCTTCTGGCCCGGCACGGTGGCGCGGGCCCAGGCGTCCTTGACCTCGACGGTCTGGGCCTGGACCGCGAAGACGATGAAAGCGGTCAAGGCGACGAGCAGATTCTTGATGAGTTGCATGGTGAGACTCCGGTTGTGATCACTCTACGGGAAAAGTAAAACCTCAGTGCGCATGGCCTGCTGCACCACCCGACGGCAGCACGTCGAGCAGCGCGGCCGGCGTCTTCATGCCGCGCGTGGACGTGCCCTGTGCAGGAATGTCGGCCCAGTCGAGCTGGCCGCTGGCGCAGGTCTGCAGCACGCGAAACCACAGCGCGCCGGCCTGGGCCGGCAAGGTGGCGCGCAGCACGAACTCCTCGTACCAGTCGTCGGGCAGGGCGTGGGCCGGGTTCTGCACCGTCCAGCTGACCTCGACCACGTCCTCGCGCACGGTCTTGCCATGGTTGTCGTAGGGCTGCGCCAGCGGCGCGCGTTGCGTGCTCAGCGTCCAGCCGGCCTTGGGCATGGGCTTGGCACCGCGCACGCCCGCCGGGATGAAGACACGGATGCCCGTGGTGGGGCTGCCGGCACAGCCGTGGCCGATGCGGAAGGATGCCCGGTAGCTGCTGCCGGCCAGCGCGGCGGGCTCTTCCAGCACCACGTGCGCATGGCTTGCCGTGATGCCGAACAGCGCCACCAGGGTGGCAAGGGTCTTGAGGGGTTTCATGGTGTGTCCTTTCAGATTCAGAAGCTGTGCTTGAGGTCCGCGATCCAGGTGCGTTGCGGATAGGGATGGAAGTTCCAGTAGATGCGGTTGGTCAGGTTGTCCACGCCCAGCGCAGCCACGGTCCGGGGCGCGAGCCGGTAGCGGTAACGCAGATCGACGACGAGGTAGGCGCTGGCGCCCGTGTAGGCATCGCCATTGACATCGGTGTTGGTCAGCTGCGAATACTGCTGGCCGCTGTAGCGCACACCCAGCGAGCCGCTCTGCTGCTCGTCGAAGCGGTAGCTGGCCAGGGCGGTGGCGCGCCAGACCGGCACCCGCGGCTGATACTTGCCGACGCTGGCCGGCAAGGCCGGGTTGCTGACGATGCGCGAGTCGGCATAGGTCAGGCTGCCTTGCAGATCCAGCCGGCGCACGAACACCCCGCTGCCGCTGTAGGCCAGCTCGATGCCATCCGTGCGTATCTCGTCCACGTTCTGCACCCGGCTGGTCGTGGTGCTGCCCGGGATCAGCTGGCTGTAGAGGGCATCCCGCGTGTTCTCGTGGAACAGCGTGGTGCGCAGCAGGCCATGGCCCAGGTCCTGTTCGAGCGTGAGCTCGGTGGTGACGGATTTCTCCGGGCGCAGGTTCGGATCGTTGATCAGCGTCAGCGTCGGATTGCTCGTGGCGCCGTAGAGCTCGGACACCGTCGGCATGCGTACGGCGCGGCCGCTGGCGAGCTTGAGCACCTTGTCGGCCGACCATTGGTAAGCCAGCGAGGCCTTGGGCGAGATGTAGTTCTCGCTGCGGCTCGCATAGTCCACACGTGTCGGCGTCGATGTGCTGTTGTAGGTGGTGCCGCTGTTCGCATTCCAGTGCTCCAGGCGCGCACCCAGCACGGTCTTCCAGCGCGGCGCGAAGGTCCAGGTGTCCTGGGCATAAAGTGCCTGGGTGCGGGTTTCACCGCCGACGTCGCTGTTCACCGTGCCCGGCGCATCGCTGAGCCAGTTGCCGGCGATACTGGACGTGAGGATGCGCAGGCGGTAGATGTCCTGCTGCACACCAAAGTCCACGATGTGCGCGCCCTGGACGCCCTGCGGCCGCCAGGTGCCGCGCGCCAGCACGGTCATCCAACCTGTGCCGCTCTGGTCTGCGAGGGTGCCGGCACCGCCGCTGAAGCTGGCGGCCGAGGTCACGGTGGTGCGGCGCAGCTCGTCCCTGGCGTAGTCATAGAGGCTGGCGGCCAGTTCCCAGTCCCACTCTTCCTTCGTGTGGCTCTTGAGCGAAAGGCCGTGCATCACGTGCTGCAGCCGCTCGCGCGTGGCGTTGAAGGACGCATTGCCGATGTTGTAGTTCTGGCCGTTGAGCTGCACCGTGCCGGTGTAGACGGGGTTGCCGGCCGCGTCGCGCAGATAGGTCTGCGGATTGCCTTCGGCGTCATTGGTCCACAGCCCCAGGGTGTAGCTGGCGCGCAGCGTGGGCGAGATGTCGTAGGCCAGCTTGATCTTGGCGTGGTCCTGGATCGTGCGGTACTGGGTGTTGGTGCCGAGCACCCAGGCGTCGGCGTTCGTGGTGTTGGGCGCACGCACGGCGCCCGTCACGGGCGTGCCCGCCGTGGCCGTGGTGTCCGACACCAGCTTGGTCGCAAAGACCAGCGGCTGGCCCGTGGAGTCCGTGTGGTTGAGGTTGACCCACCAGGACCAGTCGCCGCTGCGGCTGCCCAGCGAGGCACTCGCCTGCTGGCCGCCGTAGGAAGCGTCGGTGCCGTAGAGCTTGAAGTTGTTGCGGAAGACCGAGGCGCCCGCCGTGCCCTCGAAGGCCTGGGGCATGCGCGTCACGTAGTCCACCACCGCACCCACCGAGTTGCCCGGATAGGCAGCCGAGTAAGGGCCGTACATCACGTCGACGCGCTCGATCTCCTCGGGCGTCACCAGCCCCCAGCGCGGCGTATAGCCGGCGCCGTTGCCCAGGTAGTTGGACAGCAGGATGCCGTCGGCATAGACCGCCGAGCGCGCGCTGTTGCCCGTGCCCGAGGCGCGGCTGGACAGCACGGCGTGGTTGTAGTCGCCGATGTAGCGCTTGCGCACCAGCAGGCTGGGGAAGTATTTGAGCGCGTCGGGGCTGTCGGTGGCGTTGACAGTCTCTTCGATCTGCTCGCGCGTCACGCCCTCGATGGTGGCGGGGATCTGCGTGGGCAGCGAGGTGGGCTGGCCGCTGTGGACGGTCACCACGCCCAGGGATTTGACCGGGGCCTCGACCGGGTCGGTTTCAGCCGGGGTCGGGGTTTGTGCCAGCAGGGGCACAGGAAAAGCCAGGGCCAGGGCCCAGGCCAAGCGGGTCTTCCGCATGGAAACGCTCCGGAAACATCGAAACAGGCAGCCGGGCCTGCGCGCGGGCGCTCAGGCGGGCTGTGCGGATGGATCAGGAGAGGGCGGGCGGGCCGCGTGGCGGCAGCGGCGCGGCCGTGCGGGCCGCGATGTGCGCCGCAGCCACGGGCTGCAGCGCATGGGCCAGCGGCGAGGGCGCAAGCACCACCGGCGTGAGCGCCGGCGGCGGGGCGGCCACGGTGGCGCACAGGGGGCAATCGAGCGTGTGGCCGCGCTCCTGCGCCGTGCCATCGGCGTTCTTGACGATGAGCTTCATCGCACCGCCCGTGGCACAGATGAGCTCCAGGGACTGGGGCTGCACCAGCGGCGAGGCGATGGCCACACCGAGCGACAGCACGAACCAGGCCAGCACGAGGCGGGCGAGGAAACGGGCGTGACGCAGGAAATGCATGAGCGGGATTATCCCCCATCCCCCCTGCGCGCCCCCTGCAGGCTTGATGTGCATCAAAGACGCCGCCAGGGCCGGCGCGCATGATGGGCAACAGGAGGTCCCCCATGAGCACCCAGATCACCCAGCCCTTCAGACAACAGCTGCTGGCACAACGGGCCAGCCTGCTTGACCAGCTGTCCAGCCTGCGCGGTGGTGCGGTCGGGCGTAGCGCGGCGTCCAGTGCCCACTATGCAGAACGCGAGCCCGACAGCCGCGCGCAGATGAGCAGCGAGCGTGAACTCGAGTTCACGCTGGATGCACGCGAAACCGCCGAACTCGACGCCATCGACGCGGCGCTGCAGCGCATCGCGGACGGCGTCTACGGCATCTGCGTGGACTGTGGCCAGGTCATCCCCGTTGCCCGCCTGCACGCGGCACCGGAGACACCGCGCTGCGTGGCCTGCCAGAGCCAGTTTGAAAAGCTCGGCCGCAGCTGAGCGACACACCATCCCACCGAGGAGTCCCCCATGAGCACCTTCCACGCCATCGTCTGGCTCGACCGCAGCGAAGCCCATGTCATCCTTTTCGACCGCGAACACATCGCGGCGCAGAAGATCAAGTCGCGCAGCACGCACAAGGCCACCGGCGGCCACACCGGCTCGCACCAGGGCAGCGGCCGCGGCCCGGGCGCCAGCGGCCACCACAGTCCTGGCGGCGGCCATGCCAGCGCCGATGAAAACTTCTACCACGCCATCGCCGAGTCGCTCAAGGGCGTGCACGAGATCCTGGTGACCGGGCCGGCCCAGGCCAAGGACGAGTTCAAGGCGCATTGCGCACGTCACGACAAGGACATCGACCACGCCATCGTGGACGTGATCGTCAGCGACCACCCGAGCGACGGCCAGCTGGTGGCCATGGCCAGGCAGTACTTCCTGAAGTACGACCGGATGAACGGCCAGGCCTGATGTTCCCGGGCCCATGAAAAAGGCGCTCCACGGAGCGCCTTTTCTCTTGCCGCAGCGGCGTGGCTCAGCCGGCCAGCGGCGCGATCTTCTGCTCGATGGCGCCGAAGACGGACTGGCCATCCTTGCCCTTCATCTCGATGCGGATGGTGTCGCCGAACTTCATGTAGTCGGTCACGGGCTGGCCATCGAGGATGGTCTCGATGGCGCGCTTCTCGGCAATGCAGCTGTAGCCCTTGCTCCATTCCTTCTTGCCGTTCACCTCGGTGGCGCGGTTGCTCACCGTGCCCGAGCCGATGATGCTGCCGGCGCGCACATTGCGCGTCTTGGCCAGGTGGGCGATCAGCTGGCCGAAGTGGAAGGTCATCTCCTCGCCGGCCTCGCACATGCCGACCGTGCGTCCGTTCCACACGCTCTGCAGCGTGAGGTGCACGCGGCCACCGGCCCAGGCCTCGCCCAATTCATCGGGCGTGACGGCCACGGGACCGAAGGCGGTGGCAGGCTTGCTCTGCAGGAAGCCGAAGCCCTTGGCCAGCTCGTCGGGGATCAGGTTGCGCAGGCTCACGTCGTTGGCGATCATGAGCAGGCGGATGCCGTCGATGGCCTGCTCGGGGCCGGCCCCCATGGGCACGTCGGCTGTGACCACGGCCACCTCGGCCTCGAAGTCGATGCCATGCGTCTCGCTGACACACACCACATCGTCGCAGGGGCCGAGGAAGTCGTCGCTGCCGCCCTGGTACATCAGCGGGTCGGTGTAGAAGCTGGCCGGCACCTCGGACTTGCGCGCCAGGCGCACCAGCTCCACGTGGTTGATGTAGGCCGAGCCGTCGGCCCACTGGTAGGCGCGCGGCAGCGGCGCCATGCACATCTTGGGATCAA
>JAIERT010000346.1 GCA_019746735.1 Burkholderiaceae bacterium
TGTTCGAGAAGCTCAGCCTGGAGGGCTTCCAGTCGGGCCTGAGCTGGCGCACCATCCTGGCCAAGCGCGAGAACTTCCGCGCGGCCTTCCATAGCTTTGATTTCGAGCGCGTGGCGCGCTACACGCCGCACGACGTGGAGCGCCTGTTGGGCGATGCGGGCATCGTGCGCCACCGCGGCAAGATCGAGGCGGTGATCAACAACGCGCAGCGGGCTTGCGAGCTGGTGCAGGCCGAGGGCTCGCTCGCGGCCTTCTTCTGGCGCTACGAGACGGACCCGAAGACGCAGGGGCGGCCCCAAACGCGATCGACCTCGCCCGAGTCGGTCGCCTTGTCGAAAGAGCTCAAGAAGCGCGGCTGGAAGTTCGTGGGGCCGACCACGGTCTATGCCTTCATGCAGGCCATGGGCCTGCTCAACGACCATGTGGAGGACTGTGTGGTGCGTGCCCGGGTGGCCAGGGCACGCAAGGCCTTCAAGAGGCCGGGGCGGTAGTGCCGCTCTGAGAAATCAAGGGAGACCCGATGTCCGCCGGAGACTGGAAAGACCTCTATGCTGCCGCCTCACAGGGTGATCTGGCGCTGGTGCGCTACCACCTGCGCGCGGGCGTGAACCCCAACTACCAGCACCCCGAGGTGCTGTGCACGCCGCTGGTGGCCAGCATCATCCATGGCCATGACGCCGTGGCGCTGTGCCTGCTGGAACAGGGGGCGGACCCGCGCCTGCGCTCGGACTTCGACGACATGACGCCGCTGGAGGCCGCACGCCGGCATGGGCGCAGCGTCATCGAAGCGCGTCTGCAAGCCCTGGGCGTCAAGCCGGAGCGCCAGCCCTTCTGGCGGCGCTGGCTGCCGGTCTAGGGCGGAGCCAGGGCGCGTTAGACTTGCGTGCGACGCGTCCGTTTTTCCGTGTCCTCCATGTCTGATTCCGCGTACCCGTCCGTCGCCCGGCACCCGCTGGAAACCCGTGTCCCCGCACCCGTGATCGCCTTGCTGCTGGGCACGGCCATGCACCTGCTGCCGGCGCTGCCCGCGGATGACGCGCTGTTCCTCGTGCGCAAGGTCGTGATGGACCTGAGCTTCCAGCTCAGCGCCCTGTGCGTGCTGGCCGCCGTGGCCAGCCTCTGGCGCTCGCATACCACCATCAACCCGCTGCAGCCCGAGCGCGTCTCGACCCTGGTGACCGATGGCATCTACCGCTACACGCGCAATCCCATGTACCTGAGCCTGCTCCTGCTGCTGTTCGGCTATGCCTGCGAGCTCTGGAACTGGCCGGCCTTCCTGGCGCCCCTGGCCTATGCGGCCTACATCACGCGCTTCCAGATCCTGCCCGAGGAGCGGGTGCTCGAAGCCAAGTTCGGCGAGGCTTACCGAGACTACCAGCGGCGGGTACGGCGATGGCTCTGAAGCCTGGCTTGCGCCTGCTGGCGGGTCTGGCGCTGGTCCTGTGTCTGGTCGCGTGCGCCGGTGGTCCGGCCGAGGTACGCCTGCCTTTGCACCGCGCCTGGGTCGACGGGCGGCAGGTGGCGTACGTGACCACCGACATCTCGGATGCCACCATGGCCCGGATCGAAGGGGTGAACCATGTGCCACGCCTGGCACAGGCCCTGGGCGGTCCAGGGCGCCCGGGCGCGACGGAACGGGTCTATAAGTTTGTGAATGGCGAGCAGATCACCGTCTTCCAGTCCGCACCACGGCCTGCGGGTGGTGTCAACGTCGATCCGAACTACAGCCCGCTGTGGCGTATGGTGCTGGTACGTTGGCTGCGACCTGCCGGGTTGCGCGAGCTACGCTCCGAGGAGCAGGTGCTGGCCGCCCAGGAGCGGGGAGACGTGTCGCTGGAGGTGACGGACATCGTGGTGAACTGTCCGGTGGTTCGTTCGGCCGACGGGCAGGCGCTGCGGGGCGTGCGCTGAGGCGTGGCGAGGCGCCTTGCCGATACCGGACAGGCAACAATCGCTGTAGGTGCCGGTATGGCGGGTGCAGACCGAGTTCCCGCTGGATGAGCCGGGCATGTTCCGGCGCGAGGCGCGGGTGACAGGCGGCCGGGCCGAACGCCCGCTACCATGGGGGCAGGAGGCATCCCCATGATTTCTGCACACGAACTCAACCAGCGCGGTCAGGCCATGCTGCCTGGTCACCTGGGCATCGTCATCACGCACATGGAAACAGGCGAGGTCCGCGCCGAGATGCCGGTGCGCGCGCAGGTCATGGCGCCCAACGGCTTCCTGCACGCGGGCAGCATCGTGACTCTGGCCGACACCTGCTCGGGCTATGGCTGCATCACCAGCCTGCCCGAAGGGGCCAACGGTTTCACCACCCTCGAACTCAAGTCCAACCATCTGGGCACGGCACGCGAGGGGGTGGTGCTGTGCGTGGCGCGCGCCGTGCACAGCGGGCGCACCACCCAGGTCTGGGACGCCACGGTCACGCACCGTGAGAGCGGCAAGACGCTGGCGCTGTTCCGCTGCACGCAGATGATTCTCTATCCCAGGGCGGGGGCTTGAGCCTGGCGCTGTCCATTGCCGGCGTCGATGGCTGCCCGGCCGGCTGGTACGCCGTGCAGCAGCGGCCGGGCTACGACGAGATCGAGGGGGCGGTTCACGCGCGCTTCGAGCGACTGCTGCAGGCCTGCCCGCCCCCGGCCTGTGTGGCGGTGGACATTCCGATCGGCCTGGGCGAGTCGGGCGAGCGCGCCTGCGACCAGGCCGCGCGTGAGCGGCTCGGGCCGCGGGCCAGCTCGGTGTTTGCGGCGCCGCTGCGCGGCGTGCTGGGCGCGGCCAGCCACGACGAGGCGTCGAGACGCCGCCGGGCCATCGAGGGCAAGGGCATGTCCATCCAGGCTTACAACATCCTGCGCAAGGTGGAGGAGGTCGATGCCGCCTTGCGCGCCGCTCCCGTGCAGGCACAACGGGTGCACGAGACGCACCCCGAGCTCTGCTTCCTGCAGATGAACGCTGGCCAGCCGCTGGCCCACGGCAAGAAGACGGCGGCAGGCCGCGCGCTGCGCCTGGCCCTGCTGGCGCCGCATTTCCCCGGCCAGGCCGAGCGCCTGCTGGACGAGCATCCCCGCCGGGACGTGCAGGCGGACGATGTGCTGGACGCGCTGGCCTGCCTGTGGACGGCGCGGCGGCTGGTGGGCGCACAGGCCCTGACGCTGCCAGCGGCGGCGCCGCTCGACGCCTGCGGCCTGCGCATGGCCATCCACTGCTGAGCAGACTGCCCTAGAGCGAGGCCACGCGGTTGCGGCCCTCGGCCTTGGCCTGGTACAGCGCCTGGTCGGCACGCGCCACGACCTCGCCCGCGTCGGCATCCCCCATGCGCGCGCAGCTCAGGCCCACGCTCGCCGTGAGGCGGCCCACGGCCGGGAAGACGGCGCTGGCGATCGCGGTACGGATCTTTTCGGCGATGTGCCGGCCCTCTTCCTCGTCCTGCACATCGGGCAGCAGCACCACGAACTCCTCGCCACCATAGCGCGCGACGAAGTCCGTCACGCGCGTGCACTGCGTGAGCAGGTGGCCCAGGCGGCGCAGCACCTCGTCGCCGCTCTGGTGGCCATACTGGTCGTTGACGGCCTTGAAGTGGTCGGCGTCGATGAGCATGAGGCAGAAGGCGCGCTCGGTGCGGCGCATCAGCTGGAAGCTCTCATGCAGGCGGGCGTCGAAGCGGCGCCGGTTGTTCAGGCCCGTGAGGCTGTCGACCGTGGCCAGGCGCTCGAGCTCCTGGTTGGCAATCGACAGCGCCTCGGTGCGTTCGCGCACCTGCTGCTCCAGCGTGGCGTTGAGGGCCTCGAGTTCGCGTTCGTGCCGCAGCACGGCCCCGGTCATGGACTGGATCGAGTCGCTGAGCTGGCGGATCTCGGTGACCTGTTCGCCGTCCTGCGGATAGACCGGAGGCTGGTCGCCGCGCTCGATGTGACGCATGGCCTGGGCCAGCTGCTCGATAGGCTGGCTCACGCGGGTGGCCAGCCGGTAGGCGATGAGGGCGAAGACGGCGGCCGCGACCAGTCCGAACAGCAGCAGCTGCTGGCGCAGCAAGCGCACCGGCTCCAGCGCCGCGTCCAGCGGCTGGCGCAGCACCACGCGCCAGCCCAGGTCCACGCTGGTCTGGGCCTGCACCTCGACCTGGCTGGTGAGATAGGTCTGCCCGTTGGGCCAGGGCAGCGACTCGTAGGGTGCGCCCGGGCGGCTGCGTGCCGGCATGCGGACCGAACCGGCCAGACGGAAGGGGTAGAGGATGTCACCGTCACTGTTGGCGATCAGCACCTCCACCTTGCGGCGTGCAGCGCTTTGCGTCACCACCGATTCGACGGTGTCCGTGACCCAGCTCCAGTGCACATGCGCGCCCAGCACGCCGCGCACCCGACCCTGCGCATCGCGGATCGGGGCGGCGAAGTCGATGAAGCGCAGCGGCTCATCCGGTGTGCGCTGCGGAAACTGCTTGGCCAGCAGCAGCGCTTCATGCACATCGCCGGTGTAGGGGCCCTGGAGGGCGGCCTGGAACCAGGGGCGCTGGCTCACATCCTTGCCGACGAGCAGACCGTCGGAGGCCTGCAGCACGCGGCCCTGGGCGTCGGTGACGCCGATCCAGGCGTACTGGTCGAAGGCCTGCCGGCGCGCGCCCAGCATCCGGTTGATCTCGGGGGAAAGCAGGTCACCTTGCGTGAAGGTGGCGGCCTGGCTCAGCAGCCGGATCTCGCGGTCACGCTCGGCCAGCTGGCTGGCCAGCAGGTCGGCCGCCGAGCGGGCGCTGATGTGCAGGCTCTGGCCACCGAAGTCGGCCAGTTCCTCGGTGGCGATGTGGCCGACATAGAGGCCCACGCTGAACAGCGTGGCCAGGGACAGGCCACCGAACCAGAGAGTCAGGCGGCCGCGGAAACTGCGGGGGTTGAAGACGCTGGCCCAGGCAAGAGGCATATGGCGGCTTTCTCGACGTGCATGGTGGGCTCCCTGGCCCGCAGTGTATGCGCATTCACCGGCTGCAGCCTGTGCCCCGGCCCGTATGCAGGCGGGCGGCCCTGGCCGTGCGGGTTTCCCCACGGCCCGCTGCGGAAAGCGTCCGGCGGCAGAATGGCTGCTCACTCTTCGAGGAGCCTCTGCCCATGCAATGTCCCGTGTGCCAGAACGTCAGCCTGGTGATGTCCGAACGCCAGGGCATCGAGATCGACTACTGCCCGCAGTGCCGCGGCGTCTGGCTCGACCGCGGCGAGCTCGACAAGATCATCGACCGCAGCCAGGGTACCGCAGCGGCGCCCGCGACGCTCGCCCGAGCGCCCGCACCGCCGGCCTATGCCGAGCATCGCAACGAGGGCTACGGCCGCAAGCGCAAGCGCGAAGGCTTTCTGTCCGACATCTTCGATTTCGATTGAGACGCCACCATGCCGATTCCCTGGTTGACGGTCCTGCAGGCGGTGCCCTGGGGCGAAGTGATCCGCAATGCGCCCAAGGTGGCCGAGGGTGCGCGCGCCTTGTGGAACAAGGCCGCAGGCCCGACCCCGCCCGTGCCCGCCGAACCGGCACAGACGCCGACCGTTCAGCCCACCCTGGCCCAGTTGCAGGACCGGCTGCAGGCCAGCGAAGCCGCCCTGGCTGAAGTGCAGACGCAGATGCAGAGCGCCACGCAGCTGATCAAGGAGTTGGCGGATCAGAACACGCAGCTGGTGCGCGCCATCGAGGCACAGCGCCGACAGCTGCGCTGGCTGGTGGGGTCCGTCGTGCTGCTGGGCGTCGTGCTGCTGTTCGTCTGGGTCGGGATGGCCTGAGCTTCAGGCCGTTGCCAGCGCCTCCTGGCGCGTGAGCAGGCGTTCCACCAGTTCGCGCGCGCTGCGGATCTGCGCGCCGAAAGGCAGGGCGCCCGTTCCGCTGAAGAAAAGACCCTTCTTGACGTCGCCGCGCAGCGCGGCGGCCAGCTGGTTGTCGATACAGAACTGGCCCCAGCCCGGCAGGCCGTCGCGCAGGCCGCACTGGGCCAGACAGTCGAAGCTCTTGGTGCAGCGCGTCTTGTGGTGCACCACGGCCTGCAGCTTGTGCTCGATCTTGAGGTAGGCCTGGAGCCAGGGCGTGGCCACGGCGCGCGCGGGCAGGCCGGCCACACTGGTGAACTCCACCAGGTCTTCGGGCCGGGCCTCGGCCAGCACGCGCTTGAACTCGGGGTGCGCGTCGCTCTCGGTGGTGACGGCAAAGGGGGTGCCCAGCTGCACGCCCGCCGCGCCCAGGGCCTGCAGGCGCGCGATGTCGGCGTGGGTGCGGATGCCGCCGGCGGCGATCAGCGGGATCTCCTGCTCGATACCGGCGGATCGGAGGAAGGCGCGCGACTGCGGGATGACGTTCTCGAAGTCGAAGCGCGGGTCGTTCAGGTCGGCAATCTTTGCGGCCCCGAGGTGGCCGCCGGCCAGGCGCGGGTGCTCGATGACGATGGCGTCGGGCAGGCGTTTCTTGCGCTCCCATTTCTTCACGATGAGCTGCACGCCGCGCGCGTCGGACAGGATGGGGATGAGCGCGGTCTGCGGATGGTCCTGCGCCAGATCGGGCAGGTCCAGTGGCAGGCCGGCGCCCA